>CAYVJO010000084.1:0-9023 GCA_964451735.1 uncultured Hyphomicrobiaceae bacterium
AGCGCCAGCAAGGGGAGGACGTTTGCGTTTCAAACCGCCCTGTGTTCATGAATGAGTGGCCGGCGGCGAAGAGATTGGGACGGCGTACAAGGCCCATCTGGATTGCACATAGATTCGCGTTTGCTATGCCCAAACTCTGTTTTTGAGAGAACGGCATTTAAGGTTCCGCGCGCTATTGCAAGTATAACTGCGGCAAGCTCAAAAGCTAGTGGGGCGAATTTGACATTTGAGTCCCGCTCGCCGCAGACGCATCATTCAAATATCAAATTCAAAAGCTCCACTAGAAACAAATGCTTAGCTAGTTAGTTCTTTGATTCCAGCATTTGCACACGGAGGTCGAGCGTGTGGGACGCACATGTTGGAATCGAACCACTAGTTTGAGGGGTCAGCGAAATCATATTCCGCTGACCGAATGTGAGGGGATATGAGCAATCATGCTTCACATCGCTCCCATGCGCAGGCGATTAGCGGCAGCCGTAATTACGGAGGCAGCGGTAATAGCCGCGATTATTCCACCCCCAACGGCTGGCGCATTCATGACGCGCGGCACGGCAGGATCTGTAATAGCGGCGCTGGCTGCAACCTTGGCGGCGAAGACAGCGGTAATAGCCGCCAGTCCCTGTGCCCCAGCGTTCGGCGCAGCGATTACGCCAACGTCGGCAATGACGATAGCCAACACTTTGCAGGTTTTCGTTTTCAGCCCCAACCTGTATGCCCAGCGAAAATAAGGGATCCAGCGAGATCGTTGCAGCTTGCGCGGGAGTGTTCCCGCCTGCAATCAACGCCATCACGCTAATCGCCAAGATTATAAATGCACTCTTGACGTAATACATTCAGCCTCTCCTAATTTATAGTCCTTGTTGTGTTATTAAATTTTATTATAACAACAAAAATTTCAATCTAAAATTTGTAAAAAAACGTATCTCACAACAATAGAATTTATTCTAAAAAGTCTTGTAATTATCAATTTGTAACAAGATTTATCTATGCGGCCAAAAAATAATATTTGTTACATTTTATAAACATGAGTTTCTGGTTTGGTCTGGACTAAAATCATCAGCCGTCTTGGCAGCAAAAAGGCGAACGCTTCTAGCGGGCGCAACAAGCACCAGGGGCACTTCGAGCACTCGTGGACATGCTGTGTGGCGCTTGATATTTCCCGTCAAAAAGTCCCGTCACGCATACTCCGCTCCTGTTATGCACAGCCATAAGTTGTATAATTGGCTCTCTAGCGGAGGAAATAAAAGGTGGGCGGTGTATAAGTCAGAATTAATGCAACCTATAATTGAAAAATGTGTAATGTGCGCTCGGTCGCTCAACCCGGCGTAGCCGTGGCGTATGCGTTGAGTTTTATTCCCGGCGATTGGGCCAGACAGTGGGTTTGTTCAGAACAGTATGAGTGAGAGAGCAATGTGCAAAAGTGTGTTCGTAGCGTCGCGTTTTGCGTTCGCGTTCGCTTATATGGCGATTGCCTGGAGCCCCGCCAGCGCAGCCGATCTTGGTGCCTATAACCGTGGCGGCTATAAGGATTATGGCGACCCGATCGTCGTGCCTCCATCCTATTTTTCCTGGACCGGATTTTATATTGGCGGCCATCTCGGCTACGGGTTCGGATCGTCTTCATTGTTCAACCTGCCAAACGCAGGCAATGGTGATGCCTTCGATGGGCTGGACGGTTTCGATAGCAATCCCTATGGATGGCTCGGCGGAGTAACGCTGGGCTATAATTGGCAAACCGACGCCTTCGTCTTCGGCTTCGAGACTGACATCGGTTATATCGGCGCGCAAGACCGTGAGCGTAACGATTTTGGTTTCGCCAGCGCGGATTATGGCGGCTATGGAACGTTGACCGCGCGTATCGGTTATGGCGAGGATCGCTGGCTCGGCTATGTCAAGGGGGGATTCGCTTTTGCCGATATCGAGAACCGGGCCGGCGCAATCAATGGCGGGGTCGTCGATATAACGGACTTCACCAAGCTAAGGGAAATCAAAACCGGCTGGGCGCTAGGCGCGGGCGTCGAATATGCCTTTCAGCAGAACATGTCCATGAAGGTCGAATATCTCTACATGGACTTTGGCGACGAGCGCTCAGGCAACGCCGATGGCGACCGGTTCGAGCATGAGAACGACCTTCATACGATCAAGGTCGGCGTTAACTACAGCCTTCAACGCATTACCGAACCTTTGCGATAAGTCCAATTGAATTCATGGAAAAACGTTCCCCACCCCGGCCTTTGGCCGGGGTCCGCTCACTCATTCAACCGGGATTACAGCCCATCCAAGTTCACAAGAGGTGTAACTTTATTCTGCTTGGCGGTCACAAGACCCCCGTTCCGATAGAATTGAAATGTTGATCTAGAGCATCGGACCGAATAGTGCGCAGCGGTTTTTGGGCAAATCCGATGCTGAAATATACAGATAGAGCGCTATAGCCTAATCTGATTGACAGTCCCGTGCCCTAGCCGCCCAGATAGGACTGGCGGACCTTCGGATCCTTGAGCAACGCTTTTCCTGCGCCATTCAAAGCTACCGCGCCAGTCTCCAGCACATAGGCGCGATCGCAAAGTTCGAGCGCCGCGTAAGCGTTCTGCTCGACCATGACGACCGTCACCCCTTCCGAACGCACCTCCGCGACGATCTCGAAAATCTGCTCCACGATCTTGGGAGCAAGGCCGAGCGATGGTTCGTCGAACAGGATCAGCCTCGGCCGCGACATCAGCGCGCGGCTGATCGCAAGCATCTGCTGCTCGCCGCCGGACAGAGTTCCAGCAACCTGTTCGCACCGCTCGCCCAATATGGGGAAGCGCTGGAACAGGCGTTCGATATCGGCCTCGATGGCAGCGCGGTCGTGGCGCAGATAGGCACCAAGCTCAAGATTATCGCGCACCGTCAGAAATGGGAAGATTCGCCGTCCTTCAGGACAATGTGCGATGCCGGCCGCCAGAATATCCCGGGGAGAGGATTGTGTAATGTCCTGATCGTCGAATGCGATCCGCCCGGATGAGGGTCTGATCAGGCCTGAAATCGCTTTCAGCATCGTTGTTTTACCAGCGCCATTCGCGCCGATCAAGGCAACGATCTCGCCGCGGAGGACCTCAAGCGAGACACCGCGCAGCGCGTTAACTTTGCCATAGCTGAGATGTAGATCGCTAATCGTCAGCACGATGATATCCCGCTCCGAGATAGGCTTTGATCACTTCCGGATGGCGCTGAATCTCGCCGGGCGATCCTTCCGCGATGAGCTGTCCCTGATTCAGAACCAGGACGCGGTCCGAAACGCCCATCACCATCCGCATGTCGTGCTCGACCAATAGCACAGTGATACCAAGCTTGCCGATCCGGCCCAATATCTTGACGAAATTTTCTGTTTCCGCCGGGTTCATGCCTGAGACTGGCTCGTCGAGCAATAACAGGCGGGGCGAGGCAGCGAGGGCGAGCGCAACTTCCAGCAGACGTTGCTCGCCATAGGGAAGCGAAGCGCCAAGATCGCCAGCTCTACGTGGCAATCCGAAAAATTCGATGATCTCGCGCGCCTTGTCTTCCAGCGCCCTTTCCTCCGCGGCAACGGATGGCAGGCCGAGCAAGGTCGCAATGATCGACTGCTTCCCCTGCCGATACAGTGCGGTCAGAACATTGTCGAGCACCGTCAAGCCACCGAAAACACTGGTTTTCTGGAATGTCCGCACCACGCCAAGATCGGCGATCTGGTTGGGCTTCAATGTGTGAAGCGCCGTTTTGCCGTAGGAGATCGAACCCGAGGTCGGCGCGAGATAGCCAGTGATTGCATTGAACGCGGTGGTTTTTCCAGCCCCATTCGGTCCTATCAGGCTGAGCACCTCGCCAGGGCGGACATCGAAACTGAGATCGTTGACGGCGTGAAGACCGCCAAACCGCACATTCAGGCCGCGCACGCTGAGTGTCTCAGCCGTTCGCGCAGCGAGTGGAAGCGTCATGGGCTTGTCCCCTGCCCGGAGCTCGCCTCGCGCGCGTTGAAGGCCGTAGCGGGTTTAGCCCATAGCCGCCGCCAGAGCGACGAACTTGCAGGCACAATGCCCTGCGGCAGCCAGAACACGATGAAAATCATCAACGCGCCGTAGATCATCCATTGAATTTCGGGTGCTGCGTAATCCCGCAGAGCTTCAGGCAAAATGCCGAAAATGAAGCCGCCAATGACCGGCCCCGCCAAAGTGCCCTTGCCTCCGGTGATAACCATGATCACCATCGTGACCGTATAGATGAAGAGGAAAATGTCGGGGTCGATGATGCGGATGTAATGTGTGTAGAGCACGCCTGAAGCGCCGGCCATCGCCGCTGAAATCACGGTCGCGATAACGAGATATTTCGTGACATCGATACCAACGGACATGGCAAGCGGCTCGTTCTCACGAAGCGCGATCATGGCCCGTCCGGCGCGCGACTGCACGATGCGGCGGATGAGAATGAATGAAATCACCGCAGTGACGAGCACTACGTAATAGTTGGATTGCTTGCTCCAGAACGTGTAATCGACGAGACCGGGAATGGCGATGGAAAGCGGTGGTATCGCGTTCAGCGCCATCGGACCTTCGGTCAAATCGAGCCAGTTGAGCGATACGAGCCGGACGACTTCTGCGAAGCTGATCGTAACGATGACGAAATAGGCGCCCCGGACCTTAAAGGAAATCTTGCCGATGAACCATCCGCACAAGCCTGCCATTGCAATCCCGCAAATGGCGGCGAACCAGACCGGTTTCGGCTCGAACACATAGAGGTAGCTGTCCGTGATCTGAAGATCAAAGCCGAGCGACATCAGTGCGCTCGTATATCCCCCGATCCCGAAAAATGCGACATGGCCGAGACTAAGCTGGCCCGTGTAGCCAAGCAGAAGATTGAGGCTCATGGCCGCGATAATGAAAATGCCCGTTGTGATTAGGACGTGCAGGTAATAGAGATTGTTCAGCCACAACGGCACGGATGCGAGCGCAACAACCAGCAATACGGCCGGCGCATGTTTCACCCGATACGCTCCTTTTGCGCAAAAAGACCCTGCGGACGCAAAAGCAGAATCAGGATGATCACGAGAAAGCCCATCGCGTCGCGATAACCCGATGAAATGTAGCCGGCTCCAAGCTCCTCTATGAAGGCGAGCACGAAACCTCCAATGGTCGCGCCAGCGATATTTCCAAGTCCGCCAAGAATGACGATCGCGAAGGCTTTCAAAGCCGCAAGGTCGCCCATGGTTGGCGTTACTACGAAGATCGGGCCGAGAAGAGCACCAGCCGCCGCCGCAAGGCCCGAGCCGAGCGCAAAGGTTGCGGTATAGATGCGGTTTATGCGGATTCCCATCAATGCCGCCGTTTCCGGATCCTGGAAGGTTGCGCGCATCGCTTTGCCGAGCTTGGTCCGGTGGATGAGCGCGTAGGTTGCCGCGATCAGCGCGACGGCGATCAGAAAGACGAAAACGCGATTCCAGGCTATCGATACGGAGCCAACGATGAGTGGTTCGGCGGGAAAAGGCGCATCTACCGATTTCGCGATGCCACTCCAGACATATTGTTGAGCGTTTTGCAGAAAGATCCATGCGCCAATCATGATCAGCATTGTCGTGTCGATGTCAGCACCGCGCATCGGACGCAGAAGCGTGAACTCGATCGCTGCCCCTAGCGCGATGCCAAGCACAATGGCGATGGCGATGGCAACGAAGAAATCGACACCAAGCAACATGACGAAGGCATACATCATGTAGGCGCCGAACGTGTAGAGCTGGCCATGGGTGAAGTTGACCACCCCCATGATGCCAAAGATCATCGTCAAACCTATTCCAAGGAGCGCGTATGTCCCTCCAAGGATCAGAGCGTTGACGAGATGTTGGGCGAATTGCTCCATTTCCGAAAAATCACGCTTTCCTGCCGCCGGGTAAAGATGGCCCGGAACCACCATGATTGGAGGTTCCGAGCCATTGCACGCCTTTTAGAGTTTGGAGACTTTTCCGTCCTTGATCGTCACCACATAGACATTAGGCTGATTCTGACCACTTTCCTGACCTTCAGGGCCCTGTTTGAAGAATGAAATATCCCCATTGATGCCTTTCACCTTCACGTTCCAAAAAGCTTCCTGAATAGCCTTCGGTTCAGCCTTTCCCGCGCTTTCTATGGCAGCAGCTATTGTGATTATTCCGTCATAGCCACGAAAACCTTCGGTTAGGCCAGCAAAATTATAGCCACGTTTCTTCCACTCCTCGACGAATTGGGTAGCGAGTTCGGGATATGGTGAGGTTTCGGGAAACCAGGGCGCAAAGAACAGAAGGTGATAGGAGCCGTTTGCCGCCTCGCCCGCCTGCTCGATCAGCTGATCCGGCGATGATGAGCCGCCTGTGGTGATGATCTTGTGCGCGACCTGTTGCTCTTTCGCTTGTTTCAGCACGAGCGTGATCTGCTCCACGCCGGTGGTCAGGAACAGCGTATCGCCGCCTGAGGCTTTGATCTTGGCAAGCTGCGCGCTCATGTCGGTCGCCTTGGCGTCCATGGTCTCCACAACGCCGACCTCGATGCCTTGATCCTTCAGCATCTTTGAGAATTCCTGCGCCGCGCCAAGACCCCAATCATTGTTGACCGTCAGGAAGTCGGCCTTTTTGATGCCAAACTGGGCGACCTGCCCGGCGAACACCTTGGCCTCCATTTCCGAAGTCGGGCTGATACGGAAGATCCAGGGATTGCCTGAGGTGGTGATTTTCCCGGACGAGGAGGTCTCCACCAGCATTGGCACGCCGTATTCCAAGAGCTTGGGCATGACAGCTAGCGTGTAGGTCGAACTCCAAGCGCCCAATAGGACCGGCACTTTATCACCGACGATAAGCTTTTCTGCAGTCGCCACGGCTTCCTTTGGATTGCTCTTATTGTCCTCGATCACCAGCTCAATTTTTTTGCCGATGACGCCACCCTTAGCATTCAATTCGTCTGCGGCGATCCTTGCTCCATCCGTGACATAGTTTCCAGATGCAGCGACCGCGCCGGTGAGAGGCTGCGTGACGCCGATCTTGATGACGTCTTGAGCGGAGGCTGCGCCCAGGCTCAAGGCCCAAGCCGAGGCAATTCCGATTATGCTGAAAGTCCTTTTGATCATGGGTACCACTCTCCGGTCTTGAATTCAGACAACAACTCGCCGGTGCATAAGCCATATTCATATTATCATTAGAAAAACCGCACCAATGCAATCACGAATAAGAATGAATATGTTTGTTTCGTCATGTGCTGTGCATCGATGCCAGGACTAGGACTGAATTGTTCAGTTTTCAGGCACGACTTGACAGTGAAGCCCATCTTGCAAGCAGGCGGCGCGCGCTTCAAGTGAGAAAGGCGTTTGTGCCAAGCTATCTTTCCATTTAGTGGAGCCGGTAGGTATGCAAGCACCCGGCCGGATGGGGTTCGCGCCTTGGATTTTATAATTGGCCGGCGTCGCATGGGAAAAGCGCAACGTTCGAGCCTGGGGCGGCGGAAAAGTCGCGGCATTCTCCGTTCGCGCATAACGTCCAGCCGCCAACCGTTGCGCCGGAAGCGGCAAGGTCCAGTCGCTTCAGCGCTGGCAAACGGGGCACATAGCGCCACCAGCCATCTTTCAGCACTGCCCCGTCCGGTGGCTCCATACCAGCGCCCGAGCCTTTGATGCGGGCTTCGACGATCCGCAGTTTCCCATCCTGCACGGCCCAGTCTTCCGCCCAGGCCGTTTTCTCCACGGAATGTATCCATGACAGTGTAAACGCCGCTGCAACGATCTTCAGCATCGAAGCTCCCGCAAGAATGCATATGGGCTCAGCCATGACGGGGGCTTGCTTTCGCGCTGGCCTCGTCGATCCTTGCAAGGGCCCGCAACCGGACGATGTGGATGAGCGCGAAAGCGCCGGCGAGAGCAAAGCCGATTTCATCGGTGAGCGGCAAGGCAGCAACAAGAGTGAAGGCCGCCGCCATGGCCAGCAAACGCTCGATCACGGAAAGCCGTGCGCCGAGAAATCCGATGACGGCCGCGCCCCACAGGCCAATCGCAAGTCCGGTCTTGAAGACGATGTAAACCACGGCAAGCGGATAGCCGAGCTCATTGGCGAGCGCCCCCCCGTCTTGAAGCATGAGCGCGGGCGTATAAACCGCCATGAAGGGGATGACGAAACCTGCCGCCGCGACCTTGATGGCTTCGAACGAGATACGTAGCCCGCTGGCCCGCGCGATCGGGGCTGCGGCGAAGCAGGCCAGCGCGACGGGCGGTGTCAGATCGGCAAGAATTCCGAAATAGAAGACGAACATATGGCTGACGATCAGCGGTACGCCGAGTTCTAGGAGGGCTGGCCCCGCGATGGATGAGGTGATGATGTAATTTGGGATGGTCGGAATACCCATGCCAAGCACGATGCAGGTGATCATTGTCAGAACAAGCGAGAGGAACAGGCTCTTCTCGCCGATATGAACGATGAACTGGCCGAATGTGTTGGCAGCGCCTGTTAGCGTCATGGTGCCGATGATGATGCCCACGATGGCGCAGGCGACACCAACGGGAAGCGCAGTCTTGGCGCCTTCCGCAAGCGCATCGCGGCAGATGATAAGCGTTTCCCGTCCACCCTTGGAGAATACATTCCACCCGATGAGCAGTCCTACCAAAGCCAGGATCACCGTAATGCCGAATTCGAAGAACGCAGCTCCGGACAGGCCAAGCCCGATCCAGAAGATTGTGCGAATGACAGTGTTCGGTAGCCTCAAGGCGATCGATCCGCCGAGGATGAGAAGTACGGTCAGAACGAGGCCGATGCTGCCTGCGTAAAGTGGTGTGTAACCGGAGAAAAGCAGGTAGATCAACACGCCCAGCGGCAGAAGAAGAAACCATCGAGAGCGAATTGCTGCGATGGCCGAAGGCAGCTCGGATCTGGGCAGACCGACAAGATTGTGCCGTCCCGCTTCCAAATGCACCATCCAGAAAGCGGAGGCAAAATACAAGAGGGCCGGGATGATAGCGGCCTGGACGACCTCGTAATATTGCACGCCCAGCGTTTCAGCCATGAT
>CAYVJO010000085.1:0-8860 GCA_964451735.1 uncultured Hyphomicrobiaceae bacterium
CCACCGACACGCGGATTTTCAGTCCGCTGCTCTACCGACTGAGCTACCTGGGCATTTATCGCGGCGTGATGCGCCGGATGGACTTGGGTTATAAGTAATAGCGTCTGGCCTGTCCAGAAAAGATCGGAACGTTCTTTCCCTGTCCCCGGGTCTCAGGTAGCGATATCGTTTCATGCGGCGTTTTCAGCTCGTCCAGGAGGTTGAGTCTTGAGCCATTTTGCCAGCGCCGCCCTTTCATCTGGCGTGAAGCGCAAGCCCAGCTTGCTGCGGCGCCATAAAATATCGTCCGCCTCTCGCGCCCATTCATGACGCACAAGATAGGCTGTCTCGCGCTCGTAAAGATCGGCGCCGAAGCGAACGCCGAGGTCGGCGAGGGTTTTGGCGTCTCCAAGGACAAGCCACGAGCGCGTCCCATAGGCGCGGGCAAGTCGGTCGATCAATCCTTGCGGCAGGCCGGGATAGTCGCCCGCAATCCGCGCCTTAAGTGAACCGAACCCGTTCACCGGAAAATCCCCGCCGGGCAGAGGCGCCCCTCGCGTCCAGGCAGGGCCAGCTCCGTCCATCCATGGCTTCAATTTCTGCAGCGTTTCCTCGGCGAGATGACGGTAAGTCGTCAGCTTTCCGCCAAAGACACTGAGAAGCGGGGGATTGCCGCGCGGCGCATCCAGCTCCAGCACGAAGTCGCGCGTCACTTTTTGAGCCACTGAGTCACCGTCATCGTAGAGCGGGCGCACGCCGGAGTAAGTCCATACGACATTATCGGGAGTAACGGGCTTGACGAAATATTCGCTGACCGAGCGGCATAAATAGTCGATCTCACTCTTTTCGATCTGGACGTCGGAGAGATCGCCGGAAAACTCGAAATCTGTTGTCCCGATCAAGGTGAAGTCGCGTTCATAGGGAATGGCGAAAACGATCCGCCGGTCGGCGTTCTGAAAAATATAGGCGCGGTCGTGGCTGAACATGCTGCGCACGACGATATGGCTCCCCTTGACCAGCCGGACGTGCGATTTGGCATTTTGTCCGAGTTGGTTTGCCAGGACCTCGCCCACCCAAGGCCCTGCGACATTGACAAGCATGCGTGCGCTGACCGTATCTTCGCGCCCGCTGACGTGATCCGAGAGGCTGATATCCCAGCGGTTTCCATTGCGGCGGGCGCTCCGCATCAGCGTTCGAGTCCTGACGTCCGCGCCTCGGGCCGCAGCATCCATCGCGTTCAAAACGACCAGACGCGCATCTTCCACCCAGCAGTCGGAATATTCGAAGGCGCGGCCGAAATCCGCTTTCAAAGGCCGGCCAGCTGGATCGGCGCGCAGATCGATCGTGCTGCAAGGCGGCAAGCGTTTGCGGCCGCCCAGGTGGTCGTAAAGAAACAAGCCGATGCGGATGATGAAAGCGGGCCGCAATCCGCTATGATGAGGCAGCACGAAGCGCATGGGCCATATGATGTGTGGCGCCATCCCCCACAACACTTCGCGCTCTTTCAGCGACTCACGGACAAGCCCGAACTCATAATTCTCAAGATAGCGCAAACCGCCATGGATGAGCTTCGTCGAGACGGATGACGTTCCGCTTGCGAGGTCACCCTTTTCGACGAGCAGGACGGATAGCCCGCGCCCCGCCGCGTCACGGGCGATGCCGCATCCATTAACACCGCCGCCAATGACCGCCATGTCATACATATGATTATCCTGCGATTTTTTAACGTCGGACAAAGGATGCTTCCGTTCCGCGCAATATTAACCAAGCATTGTAGTCGTGAAGAAACGAAGGTTATCGCGCTTTTTCGAAAGGTCAAGCAAAGGTCGCGATTTCGACCGTAACGCCATGCTCTTTGCAGATGTCCGCCAGGGGTGGGGGGGGCGCGAAGTCTGTCACGAAATAGTCGAGTTCGGAAATGTGTCCTATCCGGACGGGGGCCGAACGGTCATGTTTCATCCCATCGGCAACCAGGATAGACTTGCGGGCATTTTCGATGATCGCCTTGGCGACCTTTACCTCGCGGTAATCGTAGTCGAGCAGCGTCCCGTCAGCATCAATGGCCGAGGCGCCAATTATGGCGTAATCGACCCGGAATTGCCTGATGAAATCGACGGCTGCCTCTCCTACGATTCCTCCATCGGCGTGCCTGAGTACGCCGCCGGCAACGATGACCTCCACTGCCTCTTGTCCCTGTAAAATATTGGCTACATTGATATTATTCGTGATTATCATCAGCCCCTGACGCCCGCGCAGTGCCATTGCGACCTGCTCCGTCGTCGTGCCGATATTGATGAGCAGTGACGCTCCGTCAGGAATGAGGGCCGCTGCCGCGACCCCTATGGCGCGCTTGGCTTCGGGGGCGAGCCGCCGGCGCGCCTCATAGCCGACATTGGCGACGCCCGAGGCGGGAACGGCGCCGCCGTGATATCGAGCAAGTACGCCCCGGTCGCAAAGCTCATTCAAATCCTTCCGAATGGTCTGCGGGGTAACACCAAAGCGCTCGGCGAGGTTCTCGACATTGACCCGGCCCTCGGCCCTGGCGAGTGTTACGATATCTGTCTGGCGAGGAGAAAGAATGTCCATCGTTCGGTGCGGTCGCGAAACATGGTGTAGCGTCGTAAGCTGAACTCCGATAGTATAGAATATGCAAGGAAAAGATAGTAGATCGACGCGAGAAAATTCATTTGCATTCGTTTTTCTTCGATTGTAGCGTCGAAACTGCGGATTACTAGGAGGAAACGTCATGAAAAAACAAGTGCTCGCCGCTGTGTCGGCGATTGCGCTCGTGACTGCCGCGACACACGCCTTTGCCGGTATGGACGAGGCGAGAAAATGGATCGAAGAAGAGTTCCAGCCTTCTGTGCTCTCGAAAGAGGAACAGTTGAAGGAAATGGAATGGTTCATCAAAGCGGCGGAACCGTTCAAAGGTATGGAAATCAACGTGTTGTCGGAGACGATCCCGACACATGAATATGAGTCTAAAACTCTGACCAAGGCGTTCGAGGATATCACCGGCATCAAGGTCAACCATCAGCTTCTCGGCGAGGGCGAGGTCGTCCAAGCCGTGCAGACTCAAATGCAGACCAAACGCAATCTTTACGACGCCTACATCAATGACAGCGATCTGATCGGCACGCATTCCCGCCTCCAACTCGCCGTCAATCTTTCCGACTGGATGGCTGGCGACGGCAAGGATGTCACCAACCCGATACTCGATGTCGATGATTTCATTGGCATATCCTTCACGACCGGGCCCGACGGTAAGATCTACCAGCTCCCGGACCAACAATTCGCCAATCTCTACTGGTTCCGTAAGGATTGGTTCGACCGGCCCGATCTTCAAAAGCGGTTCAAGGACAAATACGGCTACGATCTTGGCGTTCCGCGGGATTGGTCGGCTTATGAAGACATTGCCGAGTTCTTTACGAACGACGTCAAGGAAATCGACGGCGTCCGCGTCTACGGACATATGGACTACGGGAAGCGCGCTCCCGACCTTGGATGGCGCATGACCGACGCATGGTTGTCCATGGCCGGCGCGGGCTCGAAGGGCCTGCCAAACGGACGTCCCATCGATGAATGGGGCATCCGGATGGAGGAGGGCTCATGTAACCCGGCAGGCGCATCCGTGTCACGCGGCGGCGAGACCAACGGCCCGGCTTCCGTATACGCCATTCGCAAATGGGACGAATGGCTGCGGAAATATGCCCCTCCCGGCGCGGCCGACTACGATTTCTACCAGTCGCTTCCTGCGCTGAGCCAGGGCAATGTCGCTCAGCAGGTGTTCTGGTATACGGCCTTTACAGCGTCGATGGTGGCGCCTAAGAGCGCGGGCAACAACACGGTGGACGGCGAGGGAACGCCACTATGGCGTATGGCGCCTTCTCCGCACGGGCCTTACTGGGAGGAAGGCCAGAAGCTCGGTTATCAGGACGCCGGTTCTTGGACCCTTTTTGAGTCTACCCCCCTCGATCGACGCAAGGCCGCATGGCTCTATGCGCAATTTGTCGTCTCTAAAACGGTGGATACGAAAAAAAGCCACGTCGGGCTCACTTTTATACGCGATAGCACCGTCCGCCATCAGAGCTTCACCGACCGCGCGCCGAAGCTGGGCGGTCTTGTCGAGTTCTACCGTTCGCCCGACCGCGTGCTTTGGACGCCGACAGGTATCAACGTTCCCGACTATCCCAAGCTCGCGCAGCTCTGGTGGCAGAACATCGGTGACGTGAATTCCGGCACCTTCACGCCGCAACAAGCAATGGACCGGCTTGCTGGCGAAATGGATCAGGTGATGGCGCGCATGCAGGCGGCTGACGAAAAAGCCCAAGTCTACGGCGGATGCGGTCCTCGTCTGAACGCTGAGAAGGACCCGTCCGAATGGATAGGCAAGGGCGGTGCGAAAGCCAAGCTCGAAAATGAGAAGCCGCAAGGCGAAACCATCTCTTATGACGAACTGATCAAGCGCTGGAGCGAGAAGCAGAAGGGCTGATTGTGCGAGATCCGATCCGGCAACAGTCTTCCTCAGCCGGATCGGATTGTCTGATCGAGGTAGCCGTTTCGCCTTCCATGAGTGCGCAAGTCGCGCGAACCAGGTCACGGGGACCTGCAGTGACCATTGAGCTCAAAAATATCAGCCTACGGATTGACGGTGCAACCCATATTCATCCGACAAGCCTTAGCCTTGTGGATGAGGGCTTCAATATCCTTCTTGGAACGACCTTGTCAGGGAAGACTTCTCTGATGCAGCTCATGGCAGGCTTGCTGCGGCCAACTTCAGGCGAGATCTGGAGCGAGGGCCGCAACGTCACTGGCGTTGCCGTTCAGAAGCGCAAGGTCGCAATGGTCTACCAGCAATTCATCAATTACCCGAATATGACGGTCTTTGAGAATATCGCCTCGCCATTGCGCGTCGCGGGCAGACCTAAAGCGGAAATCGGCAAGCGCGTTGGCGACATTGCAGAGTTATTGAAGCTGACGCCGCTGCTTAGGCGCAAGCCATCCGAGTTGTCCGGAGGTCAGCAGCAGCGCACCGCACTTGCCCGCGCCCTGGTGAAGGATGCCGGTCTGATCCTGCTTGACGAGCCTCTCGTCAATCTCGACTACAAGCTGCGCGAGGAGTTGCGCGACGAACTGCCCCGCCTTTTTGCCGGACGACGTTGTACCGTGGTCTATTCCACTACGGAACCGGGAGAAGCTTTGTTGCTCGGCGGCTGCACGGCAGCTTTGTATGAGGGCCGAGTGACGCAATTCGGCTCGACAAGCGAGGTGTACCGCAGGCCCGCGGACCTCCTTACCGCGAAGGTCTTTTCAGAACCGCCGATCAACGCCATCCCGTGTGTGAAGTCTGGCGCAGAATTCCAAATTGCAGGTGGCGCCGGCTGGAGGGCGCAAGGCGCAAGCGCCGCTATTGCCGACGGTCAATACACGATCGGCATACGTCCCCACCTTGTAACTCCAGTCTTCAATGATCCGCAAGGCGTGACCGTCCAAGGGCGGGTTCTGGTCACTGAACTCAGCGGATCGGAAAGCGTTGTACATTTCGAGCATGCCGGACAAGCATGGATTTCGCAATCGCACGGCGTCCATGCCATTGAAGTTGGCCAAAAAGCCCTGTTTCAGTTCGATCCCGCCCGCTGCCTTTACTTTGCCGAGGACGGCCGCCGGATCGAGATCTTGGAAGGGAGAGGCGATGGCGCGCATTACGCTTGATAATCTTCGTCACAGCTACTTATCAAAGCCGCGCTCGATTTCAGACTACGCGCTGAAGCAGCTCAACGTGACATGGGACGATTGCGGCGCTTATGCTTTGCTTGGACCGTCCGGATGCGGAAAGACGACCCTGCTCAATATTATTTCCGGTCTGCTGCGTCCAAGCGAGGGCCGCGTCAAATTCGACGATCGGGATGTCACCGACGATGCGCCCGCCGCGCGCAACATTGCTCAGGTATTCCAGTTCCCTGTCGTTTACGACACAATGACTGTCTTCGACAATCTAGCCTTTCCGCTGCGCAATCGCGGGATCAGAAAAGCAGATGTGAAGCGCCGTGTTGAGGAGATCGCCGAAATGACTGGCCTTGCGGGGATGCTGTCGAGGCGGGCCGAGGGGCTGACCGCGGACGGCAAACAGAAGATCTCGCTCGGACGCGGGCTCGTGCGGGAAGATGTCAACGTCATCATGTTTGACGAACCGCTCACGGTTATCGATCCGCATTTGAAATGGCAGCTCCGCTCCGAACTCAAGAGGCTTCACCAGCGTACCCGTCGCACGATGATCTACGTTACGCACGATCAAACCGAGGCGCTGACTTTTGCCGATCAGGTCGTTGTGATGCACGACGGATACGTGGTGCAGATCGGGACGCCGGTCGAGCTGTTCGAGCGTCCGCGGCATACTTTCGTCGGGCACTTCATCGGATCGCCGGGGATGAATGTTCTGCCCTGCGCACTCGACAATGGGAGCGCCTTATTTGCGGGACAACGCCTGGAAGTGGAGAACCCGGCAAGAGCCGGCGGCGAAGGCAAGCGCATCGAACTTGGCGTCCGTCCCGAATTCGTGCGCTTTGCCGAAGACGGCATTCCCGTGGAGATTGCCAAGGTGAGCGATGCGGGCCGCTACCGGATCGTCGATGCGCGCCATGGCGATCACCGCATCAATCTGCTGATTGAAGAGAATGACGAACCGCCCGCAGGCAGCGCGCGCGTGATCTTCGAGCCGATGCAGACACGTGTTTACGTTGACGGCTGGCTTGTGGAGTAGGCAGACCCATGCAAACGAAAACGGTAAATCAGAAAGGGTGGCTCTTCGTTTTGCCGGTCCTTATCTTGGTCGCCTTCAACGCCATCATTCCGCTCATGACGGTCGTGAATTACTCAGTACAGGAAACATTTGGCGATAACCTGTTTTTTTTCGAGGGGTTGAAATGGTACGAGGAGGTGCTGGCATCGGAGCGCTTTCATGCAGCCCTCGGCCGGCAGCTCCTGTTCACCTTCACGATACTCGCCATCGAGATCCCGCTCGGCGTCGCTATCGCGCTCGCTATGCCGCGGCAAGGTGCCTGGGTCTCGGTCTGCCTCGTGCTGATGGCCCTGCCGCTGCTGATACCCTGGAACGTTGTCGGTGCGATGTGGAACATCTTTGCATTGCCCGATATCGGCTTGCTCGGCAAAACTCTCAACAGCCTCGGGATCGACTATAATTATACACGCCAGCCGATGTCGGCCTGGGTGACCATGATCGCGATGGATGTCTGGCATTGGACATCGCTCGTAGTGCTGCTCGCCTATGCCGGCCTCTCATCCATCCCTGACGCCTATTATCAGGCCGCCAAGATCGACGGCGCGTCGTCCTGGGCCGTATTAAGGTACATCCAGCTTCCGAAAATGCGCCATGTTCTGACCATCGCTGTGCTTCTACGCTTCATGGACAGCTTCAATATTTATACCGAACCATCCGTTTTGACCGGCGGTGGCCCTGGTAATGCGACGACGCTCCTGTCCATCGATCTCGTCAAAGTGGCGCTCGGCCAATTCGACCTGGGACCGGCGGCGGCTATGTCGATCATATATTTCCTCATCATTCTGCTGCTGTCCTGGGTATTTTATACGGTCATGACCGGCAAAAGGAGGCAACCATGAGGCGCCTCCGCTGGCTCGTGCCAACTCTTTACATCATCTTCCTTCTTTTGCCGATCTACTGGCTCATAAGCATGTCATTCAAGACGACCAACGAAATTCTCGGCGGCCTTACGCTCTGGCCGCAGAATTTCACGCTCGATAACTACAGGAAGATTTTCAGCGATCCGTCATGGTATGGCGGCTATATCAACTCTCTTATTTATGTTTCAATCAACACGGTGCTTTCGGTCGCGGTGGCGCTTCCTGCGGCATACGCGTTTTCGCGGTACCGCTTCATTGGCGACAAGCATCTTTTCTTCTGGCTGTTGACGAACCGGATGGCTCCCGCCGCCGTCTTTGCGCTGCCGTTCTTCCAGTTCTATTCCGCACTCGGTCTTTTCGACACCCATATCGCGGTTGCCCTCGCCCATTGCCTGTTTAATGTCCCGCTTGCGGTTTGGATTCTCGAAGGTTTCATGTCGAGCGTGCCGAAAGAACTCGACGAGACCGCCTATGTGGATGGCTACGGCTTCTGGCGCTTCTTCCTAAAGATATTCATTCCAACCATAGTGGCTGGAATTGGTGTAGCCGCCTTCTTCTGTTTCATGTTTTCATGGGTCGAGCTGCTCCTGGCAAAAACACTCACTTCGGTCGATGCGAAGCCCATAGCGGCAACCATGACGCGGACCGCAAGCACGTCGGGTTATGAGCTGGGCTTGCTTGCCGCCGCTGGAACGCTGACGCTGATCCCTGGCGCGGTCGTGATTTATTTCGTGCGCAACTACATCGCAAAAGGGTTCGCGCTAGGCCGGGTATGAAGCGGACCAAGAAGCGCGGACGCGTGGGAGGAATCGAATGGGCCTGAGCTGGATGGCCTGGACCTGGGAGACGGCGCTGTTTTTTGTCCTTATCGGATTGCTTCTGCTTGCCATGACTATTTGGGAATTGCGCTCGCCGGGCGGCGATCCGCGCATAGGCATTCTTAAAATCGAAACAACGCGTGGCGATCGGCTTTTTATATCCCTTCTGGGCAGCGCCTTCATCAACCTTGCCTGGCTGGGCCTCATCGGGCCGCCACTTTGGGATGCCATGGCCGTGTCGGTGATCTATACGCTTTGCGTTTTCCGGTGGGTATGAGAGTTTAGCGCGTAATCCGCAAAAGTGAAAACCAGTTTTGCGAGAAAATTACGCCAAAATAGAAAGTTAGCTGCTGATTCCGGGCTGAACGCGCTCACCATTCCGAGATGATGTCGCCCACCTATTC
>CAYVJO010000086.1:0-1710 GCA_964451735.1 uncultured Hyphomicrobiaceae bacterium
CGGCGCAGGCGCTCGCTCGTCATGATAACTGGGTCTTGCGCGGCGGCCATCCCTTCCCAGGCGCCCGATCGAACCGTCGACAGATCGACGCGCATGGCAAGACGCTCCATCAAGGCGGGCGGCGGCTGTTCTTCAGGAGAGGCGCTCTCGTCTAGCAGAATAAGACCGAAACGGGCAGGAAGCCGTTCCGTCAAACCGTCCCGCTCAAGTTGAAGCATGGCGAGATCGTGGACTGATGCGATCCGCGCGGCAAGTCCGGTGGAAATCCGCTCGGCAGATGGAACGATCAGCGCGCCGCCATTGGCAGCGGCCAAAAGACCGCGTTCGGCGACAGGGCGTCCGGCTGCAAGCGTTGCAGCGAGATCGATGCCGCCGAAAAGCCGATCGTCCGAAATGCCGAGCGGGATTTTCTTGACCAGGCGACCGGCCATCAAACGCTGTACAAGCCCAAGCCATTCTGCACGTTGCGGTCCGGGACGTGCTGTCAGGCAGATGCCGGTCCCATGCGGATCGGCCGCGAAGATCCGTGCCGCGATCAGAGCCGTTTCGGCGGGCGATGCCGTCATGACTGTTTGCTGGCCGTTCACCCGAAGACCTCTTCCAGCGTGCGTTCGATACGCACGGTCGAGCCCGCTTCATCGAGCGGGTCGAGGCGGTGACGCAGCGCGGATGGGGCGACCTGCTTGAGATGGTCCTCATCCACCGCGTCCGCCCCTTGCAGGCAGGCATGCGCACGCGCCGCACGGATCAGCGATAGCTCCCCGCGCAGTCCGTCAGTGCCAAGAGCAAGGCACAGCTTGGCCGCGCTCTCCAGCGCCCCATCTGGCGTTTCGATCGAGCCAAGTCTTTCCCTCGCAGACAGGATCGCGTTGCGCAGGGTCTTGTCCTTGCCCGACCACTGCGCGCAGAAAGCTGTGGGGTCACGCTCGAATGCGTCACGGCGGCGGATGACCTCGATACGGGTCGGGATGTCGCCTGGCGTTGTTATCTCGACGGACAGGCCGAAGCGGTCGAGAAGCTGCGGGCGCAACTCACCTTCTTCCGGATTGCCGCTGCCGATCAGCACGAAACGGGCCGGATGGCGGGTGCTGAGACCCTCGCGTTCGACGACGTTCTCGCCCGAGGCGGCGGCATCGAGCAGAAGATCGACAAGATGGTCGTCGAGCAGATTGACCTCGTCGATATAAAGGAAACCGCGATTGGCGCGCGCCAGGAGGCCGGGCTCGAACGCTTTTTCACCGCGCGTCAGCGCCCGCTCGATGTCGAGTGCGCCGACGATCCGGTCTTCGGTCGCCCCGAGCGGGAGGTCGATCACCGGCACGCTCACTCGCGCCAATTCGTCCTCTCCTTCGGCGCGGCGGCTCTTGCAGGCGTCGAGGCAGGCGGAAGTGTCGCCGAGCGGGTCGCAATTGCAGGGGCAGCCTGCTCGCACGTCGATTTCGGGAAGCAGCGCCGCCAACCCGCGAATGGCTGTCGATTTGCCAGTGCCGCGATCGCCGAAGACCAGAACACCGCCGACGCTCGCATCGACTGCGGCGATCAAAAGCGCCTGTTTCATTTCGTCCTGCGCGACGATAGCGGAGAAAGGGAAGGCAACGGGCATCGGTGAATCGGTCCTTTCTTCAGTCACGCGCCTCGGCGCAGCGTCAGTCTTATTCCTTGTCGCGCCAACCTGCCACGCAGATCAATCAGATGCACGGCAAAAGCAGC
>CAYVJO010000086.1:1720-8814 GCA_964451735.1 uncultured Hyphomicrobiaceae bacterium
AGCAGCGGCAAGGCCAGCGGCGACCCATATCCATCCCGCGCCCGTAAGTGCAGCACGCAACGCGAGAAGTAGTAATGCGCCCGAAAGCAGATAGCCGCCAAGTCCCAGCGACGCCATGCCGCCATTGGTACGGCTTATGAGGTAACGCAAGCCGATATATTCGGCGAGCATAAGAAGGAGTATCAGATCGATGACCCGTCCCGAAGAAAAGAGCTGCTCCATCGCGAGTTCCAATTCGCAGCCTTCAGAACGGGCCGTTAAGTTCGACGATGCGCCAGTTGAGAGCGCTCGCAAATGTCACCCAGGCGAGATAGGGAACGAGCAAAAACGCCGCTAAGGGCGAATAGCGTCGCAGAACCAGGATGAGAATAAGGATCGATGCCCAAAGCGCGAAAACCTCGATCAGCGCCCAATCGGGACGTTGCATCCGGAAAAACAGAAGACTCCAGAGAATGTTGAGAAAACCGTTGAGAGCAAACAGCCCAATCATCCACTCCCGGTCTTCGCGTGAGCGCGCATCGCGCCAAGCGGTGGCCGCCGAAAGGGCGGCAAGCGCGAAGATCAAGGTCCAGGCCGGGCCGAATAGCCAATCCGGCGGTTGCCAGCTTGGCTTGATAAGCCCCTGATACCATGGGCCGATTTCTGTTATGGTGCCACCTAGAGCGCCAACAAGAAACGCCACGATCAAGGCGACAAGGATGGGTTTGGCTCTTTTCGATACCAAGCTCATCGCGGGGACGCGAGACCAAGGAGATGAGCCATGTCCTTAAAGAAAACACGCAAATGGGCCATGGGATCGCGTCGCACCAACTCTTTATGCATGTATGACTGCCAAGTGAGGCGCTGGACATCGGGGTCACGGCAGATTTTGACGAAACGCTCCCTGCGCTTGTCATTCCGATACCAGAAATATTGCAGGATTCCGAGGATGAAGAAGACCCGGCCATGCGCTTTCATAAAGCTTTTGCGCGCAGTAGCAAGGGCGCGGGCATCGCCTGTTTGCAGGAATACGCCGACGGCTTCTGCTGCCATTTCGGCACTGACCATCGCATAATAGATACCCTCGCCTGAAGCAGGAGCAACGCACCCCGCCGCATCTCCGCAAAGCACGACGCCCTTGCCGTCGTCCCAACGCCTCATGGGACGCATCGGGATCGGCGCGCCTTCACGGCGAATCGTCTTAACGTCGAAGAGACCGGCTGCGATGCGCGTATCCTTGGTTGCGCCTTTCAAGGAAAAGCCCTTATTCGCGCTGCCGACACCAATGCTCGCTGTCTTGCCATGCGGGAAAACCCAAGCGTAGAAATCAGGGGAAAGCCTGCCATTATAATAGACTTCGCAACGCTGCCCGTCATAGGAGCCCTGCTGCTGAACCGGCGCTTCGACAATCTCGTGATAAGCGAAGACGAAAGGTGGACGCTTGGCTTTAGGCATTGCCTCGCGAGCGACGGCAGAGTTTGCTCCGTCAGCTCCGATGATGCTTCTGGCGCGCGCCGATCGCGCAGGGCCGTCCACGCCTTTGGGCTTGTATTCAACCGTCATCGAACCATCGGCGTCATATGAAAGGCCCGTAAAGCTTCCAGTGCGGCGCACCGCTCCTGCAAGGGCCGCGCGGTCCCGGAGCCATTCATCGAAGATGTCGCGATCGACCATGCCGACATAACCGCCATCAATGGGCATATCGACTTGGGCGTTGCTCGGGGAAATCATGCGCGCCGAGGAGATGCGCGCGCATATGAGATCGTCCGGCACGGCGAAATCCTTGACCAGCCGGGGTGGGATCGCACCGCCGCAAGGCTTTATCCGCCCGGCCTTGTCGAGCAGCATGACCGTACGGCCCTGGCGGGCAAGCGCGGTCGCAGCAGTGGCACCCGCCGGCCCGCCGCCGACGACGATGACGTCGTATTCCTCAAGACGATGGTTCATGACGTCCGCTCCCTTAGCCCGGCAGGCAACATGTTTTCTCCTATGGTGACGATGCGAGGCCCAGCTTTCAGCGCCTGGCCGTCGCGGGTATCGCCAACGCGCATGGCAAGCCAGGCGGCGATAGCGAACAGCACCGCCTCGCAGGCAAACACGCTCGAATAAGCGGTGAGCGCGTCTCCTGTCAGAAGCCGCATGAGATCGACCGAGGCGGCGCCAAGAAAGCCGCCAAGGCCAAACGCGATCGCCTGCGCAGCCCCCCAGAGTCCCATGCGCACCCCTTCGCGTTTTTCGCGTCCCACGCTTGCAAGCGCCATCATCGAGCCGATAGCCGCCACAGCGAATGCGCCATTGGCGAAGCCGAGCAGCGCGACAGAGCCACGCAGTGGCCAGTCCGGCGCGAAATGCCCGCCGAGGGCCAGCCCGAGCAGTGCCAAAGCCGAAGTGGCGCAACCGAAGACGGTCCAGCCGCGCAATGAGCCAAGCCAGCGTCCGCTTCGGGCCGTCGCCAGCGCGCCAATGATCACCATGCCCGCCAGAACGCCGCTGTGCTGGACACCGGCGAGCTTGGTCGACTCGCCAGGCGTAAAGCCGAAGATCGCTCCGGCATATGGCTCCAGAATGAGATCCTGCGCGCTATAGGCGAGCATCGACATGAAGATGAAGATCGTGAAATTGCGCGCCTGCTGCTCACCCCAGATCTGACGGAGAGCCGCCAGGAACGGCGTACTCGGCTCGGGAGCAGCGTGCATGGCTGAAAAGCCGGTTTGGTGAACCGGAGCAGCATCGCCGAGGGGGCGCTCGCTTCCCCAGACAGCGATCAGTGCGATCGCCATGGCGATTGCCGAGACGCTGCCCGAAACTGCGAGAAGGCGCTCCGGGGAGAAGGGATCGAGGAAATGCCCCGCAACGCTTGCCGTGACGATGAACCCGATCAGCATCATCACCCACACAATCGTGGCCGCAGCCGCACGGCGCTTGGGCGCGACCTGCTTGGCGAGCAGAACGAGCAGCGAAGTGCCTGCCGCGCTGACGCCCAGGCCGATCATAACGAAAGCTAGCGTCGCGAGTGCCAGGCCGGTGTTAAAATCCGTCGCCATCAGCACAGTCGCTGCGGCGGCAAGAAATCCCCCGAGCGAGAGGACGGCCATGCCCCCGATGATCCAGGGCGAACGCCGCCCGCCCAGGTCGGAGCCGTGACCCATGCGGGGCCGGGTGATTTGTACCGCGTAATGGAGCGCGACGAGAATGCCGGGGAGCATGGCGGCAAGTTGCAGTTCGACGACCATGACACGGTTGAGCGTCGATGTCGTCAGGACCACGACAGCGCCCAGCGCCGACTGCACAAGGCCAAGCTTTACGATGCCGAACCATCCGAGCATTAAGCAGCGCCTCTCACAAGAGTGCTAACGCCAAAGGCGCTGACGAGCATGCCCAGCACATAAAGCGTCGTACCCGTTGCATTATACCAGGGCGCTTTCTCACGCGGCGCGCGCAGCAGAATGCGCATGAGCGCAATTTGCATGAGCAGCAGGCCGAGAATCGCTGCGCCGAACCAGGGCAAGCCCCAGCTCGCCAAAAGCGCTACCACGATGGCTTGCGGCCCCGCCATGACGACGCAGGCCAGCCAGGCCGCATTCGCGGCGCCGATCTGGACCGGGATGGTCTGCACCCCCATCTGCCGGTCGCCCTCGATCGATTTGAAATCATTGAGTGTCATGATGCCGTGTGCGCCTGCGCTGTACAGCAATGCGAGCACGATGATGCGCCAGTCCGGCAGCGCGCCTGCCATGATCGCCGCGCCCGTAAACCAGGGCAACCCCTCATAACAGCCAGCAACAGCCGAATTCCCCCACCACCCGTTCAATTTCAGCCGCAGTGGCGGCGCGCTGTAGGCCCAGGCGAGAGCGAGCCCTAGGGCTGCGGCGAGGAAAGCCCACAAGCCGAGCAGGGCAGCGACGGCGAGCGATAGCGCCGTCCAGATTTGCGCGATCGTCAGACCCCAGCGGCCAGGTATGCGTCCGGATGGAATCGGCCGGTCCGGCTCGTTGATGGCATCTACATGCCGGTCGTACCAGTCGTTGACAGCCTGACTCGTTCCGCAAACGAGAGGTCCGGCCAGCGCGATGCCGAGAACGATCTCAAGCCAGCGGCCATCCACCGCGACGCCCGCCGATACGACACCGCAGCCATAGGCCCACATCGGCGCGAACCAGGTGATCGGTTTGAGGAGTTCCAGCACCGCGCCCGGTTTTGGACGGGCGGCCGAAAAGGCGGTCAAAGCTGGATGCGTCATAATTCTTGCCCTGTTTGCGGAGGGGACCGTCCACTATTGGGGCATGATAAAAGTGACGTGTCCAAGCGTCAATTAAAGTTTACACTTCTTGCGCATCAAACAGGGGGAGGTACGTCTCGAAGCGGGAAGGGCCGAGGCTGAAACGCATCATTGAGCGTCAAGAGGATCAGCGGCCGTCCGACGTATCAAGCTCCCCGAGCCCGTGCCGTCTCAGCTTCACGTAAAAGCTCTGGCGGCTCAATCCGAGCATCTCCGCGGCGGAGGCGCGATTGTCGCCCGTCAGCTCAAGAGCGGCGGAGATGCACATCTGTTCGATGATGTCGGTGGTTTCGCGCACAAGATCGCGAAGTGGCATACGCCCGATCAGCTCTTTGAGCTGATCGAAGGAGCCCGGCGTCACCCTGATACTGCCGCTGCTCAGCGTCAAGGCAGAAGGCGCTTTTCGGATGACCAGACCAAAACAAGCGGGCTGGCCTGTCAGAACCGCGACGCCGGATAGCTCGATATCCTCGCGTCCGCCGAACTCGCCGCGCATTAGCGAGGCAAAACGCCGAATGAAACCGTGCTGACGGAGATTCGAGAAGAGGACGTCGCAATCGACGTCACTGCGCCCTAGCCAACGATTGATGTTTTCACCGCGAGCCTGCGCTTCGGTTACGAGCTGGCAGAGATCGAGGAAGGCTGAATTTGCCAAGAGGATCCGGCGGTCCTCGCCGATGACAACAAATCCTTCGGGCAGGCTGGCAATAACTCGTTGCAGCGAGGAACGATCCGCCCCCGCACCGGTGCGACCGGGAGCAAGGCCGGTCTTCGAAAGCCGTAACAGATAATGCAACGCGTTGTCCTGCCGGAAGAGCGACGCTCCAAGGTAGAATTCCTGGTCCAAAATCGCCAGCTTTACGGGGATCTCGTCTGACCGCGCGGAAGCGCGAAGATCGGCGAACAGTGTTTGCGCGGCCAGTTTGCTGTCATCGTCCAAAAGGTCGAGGAAGGATTTGCCGGTCACGCGCGCTCCGCCATGCGTGAGAAGCAGGGTTGCAGCCGGGTTGGCTTCGATGATCTTCAGGCTTATCGAGTCGAGAACAGCGATCGCCTCGGAGGAAAGCTGGAATAATGTATGATAGCGAGTTTCGATCTGCCGGAGCCGGGAATAGTCGCGCTCGATCTCGGTTTGCGCCGAAACCAGCCTCTGCTGCAAAGCCGCCATGGGGCGAAGATCGCGGCCGAGCGCGACGATGCGTCCGTCCTGACTGACGCGGAGGGCGGAATAGCGAATCGGGATATCGTTACCCGTTTTGGCTGGATGGTTGACCTGGCGCCAGCGCGAAGCCGATCCCTCGCGGGACTCAACGAGCATCTGCTCGATTTTTGTACGGCTGTCGGCGGCCACAACGTCGATCCACGACTTCCCGATCCAACTTCCGATATCCTCGTCCTCCAGGTCTTCCGCTTCGAGGGACAGGTCACGAATGATTCCCGTCTGATCGAGAACCAATGTCAGGTCGGATGAAGCCGACACAAGCTGGGCGACGATCCCAGCTTCCAAATCACCGAAGTTTTTCTCAGGCGCTTTGAATGGTTTCACGGCTCTCGTTCGGCGCCGGCGACTTTCCGGAACCTGACCTTGTCATCAATGGGGCTTCAATTGGCTTTTCCGCTCGCCGCGCCCAAGGCGTTCTCGGCAAGCACGACTGCTTCCTGCGCATCCGACACGATAAGATCGGCTACCACCTGGCTACGCAACTCCGGCACCTCCGTGAAGACGCGCCCGCCGACGACGATTTTCACCGACCGGTTCATGCTCGCTTCGCGCGCCGTCTGTATTGTTGAGTTCAGCGTATCGATCAAATGTTCCGAACTGAGAGAAAAGCCGATCAGCGCAAACCATTGGTCCATGACGGCGGCGCTGATTTCGTCGAGAGAGAGCGGCAGTGCGCCTTCGACATCCCAGCCGTTCCTGCGGAAAAAATCCGAGACCATCAAAAGGCCGAACGTGTGCTGTTCGCTTGGAGTTGGAACAAGCAGGACCCGTTTTGCGCTGTCGCCTCTCGATTTCTCCATCGCGAAGGTGAGACGGTGAAGGATTTGCTGCAGCCGGGACACGCCTACGGTCACATCGACGAAATCGATGGTGTCCTGTTCCCAAAGCTCGCCAAGGTGCCGGGCAGTGGGCGCCATCAGATGCAGTAGCAGCGAGTCCAGCGAAGAGCCTTTTTGTAGAAGAAAATCAAGGTAGGCCGCGATCCTGTCCACGTTCTGGCGCAGGACGATTTCAGTAAATTCGGGAATATATACGGCGAGGTCGGGCGGTTCGTCCGAGATCCGCTCGCCGGTTTTCGAGGGGGCCCTGCGATGCAGGAGCATAAGCCTCGGTATGATTTCACCCTCGATCACATGCTCTACGCGTTCTTTGAATTGCCTATCGTCTGCAGCTTCCGGCGGAAGCGTCCGGTCGTCGCAGATTTCTTCAAGAACATCCATTGCACCGTGTTCGGCGCTTCTCTGATTTGCTGCACTATCCATGTTTTGGAAATATCGCGAGCCCACCATTGAAATCCACCTCCCCCTTATTTTTGATCCTGAGGATCGAGGGCTGTCGCCCGCGTCCAGGCTGTGCTCACACTCACCTCCGGGCTCGTGAGCGGCGCACTTTTAGGCCGCATCATTATGCACGAACCAAGCCTGGCAGCAAATCAACTACGGGGCGTCGCGAAGTTGCAACCTTATGATCCTAACACGCTCTTTCTGGCAGTTGTATAAAATAATTTACATATGAACTGTCAACTTTTATTGACATTCGCTTTGGCGCGAAATTAGACTGCTAAGCAGAGATTCTTTGGTTGGCCAACGGATCGCGACCTCGTTCCAAGTTCAA
>CAYVJO010000087.1:0-6854 GCA_964451735.1 uncultured Hyphomicrobiaceae bacterium
TGGCAAGCACACGAACCTCGTCTCGCGCGACGTCGGCTCCTGGCTATTCCTCGGCGCGATCTTCACCGCGGCCAAACTGCCACCCGATGCACCGAAAGACGAACATTGCGGAACATGCGAAGCGTGTCTCGACATCTGCCCGACAGACGCCTTCCCGGCGCCCTTTCAGCTCGACGCACGCCGCTGCATCTCCTATCTCACCATCGAGCATAAGGGGCATATCGCGCGCGAATTTCGCGAACCCATGGGCAACCGTATCTACGGCTGCGACGATTGCCTCGCCATTTGCCCCTGGAATAAATTCGCGTCAGCAGCCAGCGAGGCAAAATTCTCAGGGAACAGGTTGACGCAGGGAGCACCGCTCGCCGAACTTCTGGCGCTCGACGACAACGCCTTCCGCGCAGCGTTCGCGGGTAACGCCATCAAGCGCACGGGGCGCGCGCGTTTCATCCGCAATGTCCTGATCGCGGCGGGCAATTCGGGCGATCGGGAGCTCATGCCGCAAGTGCGCGCGCTCATGGCTGACGCTAGCCCGCTGGTCCGCGCCATGGCGGTCTGGGCGGCGGCGCGCCTTTTGGACGAAGACGAAGAATTCGGGCAGCTTCGTGACACGTATCTGCCGCGGGAGACCGACGACGCCGTGCGTGTCGAGTGGCATTATGAAAGGAGAGACACATGAAAACGCTGCTGGCGGTGGGGCTCGGCTATTCGGCGCGGGCCACAGCGGAAAGGCTTGCCGCGCAGAGCGGCTGGCATATTGCAGGCACGGCGCGCGGAGCGGAGGCGCTGGAGGCGATTCGTGCAGCAGGCTATGAGGGTCTGCTCTTCACTGGCGATGCGCCCTCCGTCGAACTCGCCCGCGCCATTGGCGAGGCCACACATCTTTTGATCTCCGCCGCGCCGGACGTGACGGGCGACCCGCTGCTCATGCAGCACCGCGCCGAACTCGACGCCGCCTCTAACCTGCAATGGATCGGCTATCTCTCAACCATCGGCGTTTATGGCGACCATCAGGGCGGCTGGGTTGACGAGATGACGAAGCCTCGCCCTGTCTGGGACCGCAGCCATTGGCGGCTTTACGCCGAACAAGCATGGGAGGCGTTCGCGGCGGCGCGCGGAGTACCGCTACAGATCTTCCGCCTCGCCGGGATTTACGGGCCGGGCCGCTCCCCGCTCGAACGCATGAGGGCGGGCCGCGAGCGCACCATTGTCAAGCCCGGGCAGGTGTTCAACCGCATCCATGTGGACGACATCGCCGCGACCGTCCTTGCCGGCATCGAGGCTGGCGCGCGCGCAACCGGTGTTTTCAACGTCACCGATGACGAACCCGCTGCCCCCGAAGACGTTGCTGCCTACGCCGCGGTGCTGCTTGGCATCGAGCCGCCGCCGCTCGTGCCGTGGGAGGAGGCCGCACCGATGATGAACCCGATGGCGCGGAGCTTTTATGCGGAAACCAAGCGCGTGCGGAATAGGCGGATCAAGGCGGAACTGGATGTTGTACTTGCCTATCCGACATACCGCGAGGGACTGGGGGCGCTCGCTGGAGGACTATAATGGCTTCCGTCGGTCACGGCTCGCCATATCGCGTTTCGCAGTATTGATACATAATGCGTGTCGAAAGTTGCAATGTTTATCAGCTTTAACGGCTGCTGGCTTCGACATCGGTCATGGCGATACGCGGTTGCGGTTGCATAGGCGTCAGTCCCTCCGTTTCTGCTCCATGAACTCCGCCACCGCCGCCTTCAGCACCTTCAAATCGCCCTCCCGTGACAGCCTGTGCTCGGCATCCTTCACCAGAGTCAGCCGCACATCGTCCGTACTTAGATTGTCGGCCAACGCTACCGCATGCTTCCATGGCACATCCGCGTCGCGCATCCCCTGCACGATGCGCACGGGGCAGCCTGGATCGAAGCGGGCGCCGGCGAGCAGATGATTACGGCCTTCCTCGATCAGCGCGCGGGTGAGCGGGTAGGGTTCGCCATAGTCCGATGGGCGGTAGATAACGCCGTCTCGCGCGAGCGCGGCCTTGGCTTCGGGGGTGAATTGCCTCGACATCAGCGCTTCCGTCATGTCCCAGGCTGGCGCGATCAGTATGATGGCTTTGAGCCGCCCGCCCTCGCCGCGTTCGATCAGCTTGCGGGCGAGGAGCAGCGCGATCCAACCGCCCATGCTGGAACCGACGAGGATTTGCGGGCCTTGCGTGTGCCGGTCGAAGCAAGCAAGAGAATCGGCCAGCCAGTCGCCGATGGTGAAATCCTCGATCCTGCCGCTGGACTGGCCATGCCCCGCATAGTCGAACCGGAGACAAGCTGCGCCCCACCCTGCTCCCCACTCGGCAAGATGGCTCGCCTTGGTGCTGACCATGTCCGACATGAAGCCGGACAGCCAGACGAGACCCGCGTCAGGGCCAGTGTACGCGCCGTGCGATGCGAGATACGCGATTGTGCGGGCCGGGCGACCGGTTTCCGTGACATCCAGGAATTGCGTTGTGGCGGTCATGTCTCTATTAGCTTCTTACGATTGCTTGCGCTTGCAGGCCCACTCTGCCACGCGAATGCAAGCTCTGCCAACGGCCCAGATCCCGACGGTTCACAGATGCCTTCAAAGCCGGTCATACTTCAGATCATTCCGACGCTCGCAGCGGGCGGGGCGGAGCGGACCGTCATCGAGGTCGCCGAGGCGATCGTCAAGGCAGGCGGCGTGGCGCTCGTCGCCAGCGAAGGGGGGCGGCTCGATGCGGAACTGCGCGCGGTTGGCGGCGAGTTGATCCTGTTTCCTGCGTCCACGAAAAATCCGCTCGCCATTTACGCCAACGCGCTACGGCTTGAGACTCTGATCGCTAAGCGCCGTATTGGCCTGATCCACGCGCGCAGCCGCGCTCCTGCCTGGAGCGCGCTTATCGCTGCCCGGCGGGCCAAAGTGCCGTTCGTGACGACTTATCATGGCATCTACAATCAGAAGAACCCTCTTAAAGCCTTTTATAATAGCGTCATGGCGCGCGGTGACCGGGTCATCGCCAATTCGCACTACACGGCACGGATCGTGAAAGCGAGGCATAAAACGTCCAGCGACCGTGTGGACGTCATACCGCGCGGGGTCGATCTGGCGCGTTTCTCACCAGAAGCAGTGTCTGACAGCCGTATCGCGGCTTTGCGCGCAGGCTGGGGCGTTCCTGTAAACGCCAGGCTCGTCGTTCTCGCAGCCAGGCTGACACGCTGGAAGGGGCAGCGCATCGCGGTCGAAGCTGCTTCCCTGGTTCTGAAAGGGCCGGACTTCAGCGATGTTATCTTCATCCTGGTGGGCGACGATCAAGGCCGAAAGGATTATCGCGAAATGCTTAACGCGCGGATCGCCGCATTGGGGCTGAGCGGGCGTGTTCTCATGCCAGGACACTGCGAAGACATGCCCGCTGCTTTCAAGACGGCGGCTGTGGCCCTAGCGCCATCGACCGAGCCGGAAGCTTTTGGTCGCATTTCCATCGAGGCTCAGGCGATGGGTTGTCCGGTCATTGTCAGCGACATTGGCGCATTGCCGGAAACCATTGTGGACGCCGGGTCTGCCGAGATGCGCGGAACGCCGACCGGCTGGAGCGTCGCTCATGGAGACGAGCAGGCGTTGGCGTTCATGATTCTCACGGTGTTGAGCTTTTCGGAGGATAAGATCCAACCCATCCGCGCCGCCGCCATGCGTCACGCCGCAACATTTTCGAAAGCGGCTCTCCAGACGGAGACGTTAAAAGTTTACGATAAATTGCTTGGAACTGATATGTCAGACATGTTCGGGTCCGATTGAACCAAAAGCGCGGTGTTCCTGCCATTTACAAACAGAATTCGAAAACAGTTTATTTGCATTGTTCCGTATTCCTCTTGACTTGCCATTGAGGAATATTGATCCTAATTGTCTATAGCCTCATTCGTATCGTGCCATCCTTCGCCAAAGCGGGCGAGCACATTCAACATTAAGTTCGTTTCAACAGCCCAGGAGATACACCCATTCGCAGACCAATGAGAACCGAGCCCAGTAAAGAGGGTCCGCGCATCAACGATGCGATTGCCGCCCGCGAAATTCAGTTGATCGACGAGACTGGCCACAATCACGGTCTTGTCAGTAAACAAGAGGCTCTATCGCGCGCACTAGAAGCAGGCCTTGATCTTGTCGAAGTAGGAAATTCCAATCCTCCTGTCGCCAAAATCATGGACTTTGGCAAATATAAATATCAGGCTCAGAAAAAAGCCTCTGAAGCCCGCAAGAAGCAAAAAACCGTTGAGGTTAAAGAGATTAAATTGCGCCCGAACATCGACACGCATGACTATGAAGTCAAGTTCCGTTCGATGAAACGTTTCTTCGAAGAAGGTGATAAGGTCAAGGTCACTCTTCGTTTTCGAGGCCGGGAAATGGCGCATCAGGATTTGGGCATGCAATTGCTGCTCCGCCTGAAGGAGGAGGCCGACGATGTCGCTAAGGTCGAACTCGAACCAAGGCTGGAAGGGCGGCAAATGATCATGATCCTCGCCCCTCGCTAGATTTTTCTGCGCGTCAGCCAAACATATGTTCAGTCTGATAACTGTTTCAGTCAGTCTGCAATATAGGGACAGCAAATTTATTGGTTGGGCGCAGAAGCCACTTTCTTCGAGAATAAAAGAGCGCCGAGCCTCTTTGAGAAACTCGGCGCCTGAGACCGCAAATCAATAACATTCCCGATGCCGCCCGCGAATACAGCCGTTTAGGTCAGTAGCGTGAGCCACAAAGGCGAGCGAGACAAAATGGCACCCCAGCGTGCCGAAGAACTTTCATCCCTACGCCTTTCGTTCATATCATAAAAATGAGAATTCGTAAGACTCAAATCATATATTGGGCAAAGTTGGGGCTGAAGAAGGCGGGCTTGCGCCACGCTGAGTTTCCTCGTAAATTGCGCTCGCTGAATCGCCCGGCGTAAAGGGCATGCCGTGGCGGTTCAAAAACGCTTCTCAGCTTCAGCGCGATAAGGAATGCTGGAATGGCAGTTCCTATTCGTCGCTGACCATAAGCGCAATGAGACGATGGCTGGTTGCAATCGGGCAGCCGCTGTTGATGCGATGATACGTTCATGCCCGGTTCGACGCCGGGTTATTCATTTCGAAAGGAAGCAAAATGCCCAAAATGAAAACTAAGAGCGGTGCAAAAAAACGCTTCAAAATCACAGCTCGGGGCAAAGTTTTGTTTACCCAGGCTGGCAAGCGGCACGGCATGATCAAGCGGACGAAAAAATTCATCCGGCAAGCGCGCGGTACTTCTGTTCTCAGCGATGCAGATACAAAGATCGTCAAGCAGTTCCTGCCTTATGGCTTGTCCTGAACGGTCCCACTGCCACGAGTTGAAGATTTTTTTAAGGAGCATCCGCAATGTCGAGAGTGAAACGCGGCGTAACCTCGCACGCCCGTCACAAGCGCGTTCTCAAGCAGGCCAAGGGCTACTACGGCCGCCGCAAAAATACCATCAGGGTTGCGCGTCAAGCTGTTGAAAAGGCTGGACAATATGCCTATCGCGACCGACGGACAAAAAAGCGTAATTTCCGCGCGCTCTGGATTCAGCGCATCAATGCCGCGGCGCGCGAGCATGGGCTGACCTATGGCCGATTTATCGACGGCCTCAACAAGGCCGGGATCGAAGTTGACCGCAAGATCCTCGCTGACCTCGCAGTGCGCGAACCGGAAGCGTTCAAAGCCCTCGTAAGCCGGGCTCAGGCTGCCGTTCAGGCGGCCTGAACGATCGGCGCCGCCTTGCCCCGGCGGCTCCGTCCCGGATGTCTTCAATGAATATGGCCGCTAGCATTCCGGTGAGGCGCGACAGCGTGCTTTGCAGGATGGCGGAGGGATTTGGAGAGTCTCATGGATGCGCCTGCAGATGCATCGGACCATGACCTTGGAAAACTCGAAGCCGGTTTATTGTCGCGAATTAGCGAGATCAGCAATCTCGCCGATCTGGAAGATTTGCGCGTAGGCGCACTCGGAAAGAATGGCAGCGTTACGGCGCTTCTGAAAACCCTAGGCCGCCTCCCGCCGGATGAACGCAGAAGCTTCGGGCAAGCCATCAACGCAGTAAAAGACAATATCGGCGGCGCGCTGGAAGCCCGTAAATCCATGCTGCAAGAAGCAACACTTGCCAGGCGTCTCGAAACCGAGCGCGCGGACATCACCCTCCCTGTGCGCCAAGGCCCACTCGCGGACGGCCGCATCCATCCGCTCAGCCAGGTCTGGGATGAAATTACAGTGATCTTCGCCGATCTTGGCTTTGCTGTCGCCGAAGGGCCGGACATCGAGACGGACGACTATAATTTCACCAGACTGAACATCCCGCCGGAGCACCCCTCACGGCAGGAGCACGACACCTTCTATTTCAACGAGAAGCCCGACGGCTCGCGCCTGCTTTTGCGTACGCACACCAGCCCCGTGCAAATCCGGACGATGCTGGCCCAGAAGCCTCCGATCCGTATCATCGCACCTGGCCGCGTGTACCGCTGCGACAGTGACCAGACGCATACTCCGATGTTCCACCAGATCGAGGCGCTGGTTATCGACGAAGAGACCCATATGGGGCACCTGAAATGGCTTTTCGCCGAATTCTGCAAGGCGTTCTTCGAGGTGGACGAGCTGCGGATGCGGCTACGCGCCTCACATTTCCCGTTTACCGAGCCGTCGATGGAGATCGACATCGCCGCGGAGGCGATCGGCAAGCCGGGGCAGTGGCTAGAGATTGCCGGCAGCGGCATGGTGCACCCGAACGTCATCGCCGCGTGTGGCCTTGACCCGGAGCGCTACCAGGGCTTCGCTTTCGGCATGGGCCTTGACCGCATCGCCATGCTGAAATACGGCATT
>CAYVJO010000087.1:6864-8781 GCA_964451735.1 uncultured Hyphomicrobiaceae bacterium
TTCCTGATTTACGCGCGATGTTCGGCGCCGATCTGCGCTGGCTCCGCCATTACGGTTTCCTGCCGTTCGATGTGCCGAGCCTTGCAGGTGGGCTTTCGCGTTAGCCGGACTTGCGCGGCCTTTGGCGGCGCAGCCCTAGCTCACCCTCTCCAAACAGGAGAGCGACCCAAAAAAATACCTTGCCGGTTCGTTCCTTCTCCCAATGGGTAAAGTACGAGGTGAGGGGATCAGAATTCAGAGATCATCCGGGAACGCTGCGATGAAATTCACATTAGGCTGGCTGAAAGACCATCTCGAAACCGACGCTTCGCTTGATCAGATTCTTGACGGGCTGATTCAGGCCGGGCTTGAGGTCGAAAGCGTCGAGAATCCGGGGGAGAAGCTTAAGGACTTCACAGTCGCGCGCGTTCTCGAAGCCGAACAGCACCCAGACGCCGACAAGCTGCGCGTCTGCAAGGTGGACACGGGCAAGGGCGTCGTGCAGGTCGTGTGCGGCGCTCCGAACGCTCGCTCCGGACTGATCGGCGTGTTCGCCGCGCCAGGCGTCTACGTTCCGGGTACGGATTTCACGCTCGGTAAGGCCAAAATCCGCGGCGTGGAGTCGATGGGAATGCTTTGCTCGGAGCGCGAATTGCAGCTTTCCGACGAGCATACCGGCATCATCGAGCTGCCCGAGAGCGCGGGCGATCATATCGGCGAGCGGTATGCCGATGTCATTGGGCTCAGCGATCCGGTTATCGACATTTCCGTGACGCCCAACCGGCCTGACTGTCTCGGCATACGCGGCGTCGCCCGCGATCTTGCAGCTATCGGCCTCGGCAAGTTGAAGAAGGAAGACCTGGGATTTAAGGGCAAAAGCAAATTCTCCAGCCCCATTAAGATCGAGTTGAAATTCGACAAGAAAAGCGCCGACGCCTGCCCCCTCTTTGCAGGGCGATACATTCGAGGCGTGAGAAATTCTCAGTCCCCGGAATGGATGCAAAGGCGGCTGCGCGCCATCGGCCTGCGCCCAATCAATGCGCTCGTGGACGTCACCAATTACGTCACTTGTGACCGCTGCCGTCCGCTGCATGTCTATGATGGCAGCAAGGTCAAAGGCCCAATCGTGGCCCGGCTTGGCAGGAAGGGCGAAAGCTTTCTTGCGCTCAACGGCAAGACTTATGAGGCAGACCATGAGGTTTGCGTGATTGCCGACAAGGTACGCGTACTCGGCTTTGGCGGTGTGATCGGGGGCGAAGATAGCGGCTGCACCGAGGAAACTGTCGATGTCTTCATTGAGTCGGCGTATTTCGACCCGCTGCGCACCGCCGCGACCGGCCGACGCCACGGCATAAACTCCGATGCGCGTTTCCGCTTCGAGCGCGGTATCGACCCGCAATCGGTGCGTCTCGGCGTCAACCTGGCCACAAAGTTGATCCTCGAAATATGCGGTGGTGAGCCGTCCGAGATCGAAGTTGCGGGAAAAGAGCCAGAGCGCGATGTCGTCATCGCGTTCGATCCGGCGCGTGTGGAAAAGCTGACCGGCCTCGCCCTGAAAGATGCCGAGATCACGGGGGCGCTCAAGAAGCTCGGCTTTGCCGTTGAAGGCTCGGGCGCGCAGCTCAAGGTGACGCCGCCGAGCTGGCGTCCTGATATACACGGCGCCGCCGATCTGATTGAGGAGGTGATCCGCATCGCGGGGGTGGACCGCGTGCCTCTGACGCCGATGCCGCACGCGCCCGGAGTGTCCAGGCCGGTCATGACGCAGGGACAAAAACGCATCTCACGTGCGCGTCGCGTGCTCGCCGGACGCGGTCTCGTCGAGGCGATCACCTGGTCCTTCATACCGCGCCCCGATGCGGAGATGTTCGGCGGCGGGCAGGCTGAACTGGAACTGGCAAACCCGATCTCGACCGAAATGTCGGTCATGCGTCCGAG
>CAYVJO010000088.1:0-7246 GCA_964451735.1 uncultured Hyphomicrobiaceae bacterium
GCCCCAGCGGATCGCCCAGACCATCTTCTCTACCTCCTCCTCGACGGAAGACGTCACGGCGGAGTTGCCGATATTGGCGTTGATCTTGGTCAGGAAGTTCCGTCCAATGATCATCGGCTCCAGCTCGGCATGGTTGATGTTGGCCGGGATGATCGCCCGCCCACGCGCGACCTCGGAGCGCACGAATTCAGCGGTTATGTGTTCCGGAATCGCCGCACCGAAGCTCTCGCCGTCGGCAAGCGCCTCGCCAGCGCGCTCCAGTAAAGCCTCACGCGCCAGGTTCTCGCGCGCTGCAATGTAACGCATTTCCTCGGTGATCACGCCATTACGCGCCAGTTCAAGCTGTGTAATCGGCTGACCATCCGGAGCGCGATTGGGACTGTTCCGAACTGGAAACGCCCGCGCGAGATGAGCATCGCCGACATTGCCGTTATCTTCCGGCTTCACATCGCGGCCCTTATAGGCGTTCACGGCACGGTTCTTGATCCATGCCTCGCGTGTCCTCCGCAAGCCACGTTCGACGTCGATCTGCGCATTATCCTCCGTATACGGGCCTGAGCTGTCATAGACGCATACCGGCGGCTCGCCCGCGCCCGGTGCTAGCGCGATCTCGCGCAGCGGTACGCTCAACCCGTCCACTTCGGCATAAACCTTGCGGGACCCCGTGATCGGGCCGGTTGTGACTTCGACGGGGCGAACGGATTTTGGATCGACGGGATGATTCATGAAAGTGTTTCCTGTTCGGGGTATTCGCCAATAGTCTCGCGCCAGGCTTTGGCGGTAAGGCGGTAGAGAACTGTGGGTTGGAGCCGGTGATCAGGCGGCAAGGTGGGGTGAATGAAATCATCGGCCGGGTCGTAAGTCATGCCGATGCGTTCCATTACGGCACGCGAGCGTCTGTTGCCGGGCGCTGCGATGGCAACGATCTCAGCGAGACCGAGCGTATTGAAGCCAAAGGTCAGGCACGCCCTTGCCGCTTCGCTCGCCAGGCCCAACCCCCATAACGCCGTTGGAAGCCGCCAGCCGATTTCCACGGCCGGGGTAAATTGCGCCTCAAAATCCACGCGCCGCAACCCGGTATAACCGGCGAATTGACCGCTCGCACGCTCCTCAAGTGCCCAAAAGCACAAGCCATCGGCCCTCTGATCGGTGATGTGGAGATCGATCTTCGAATCGCTTGCCGCACGATCGAGTATTTCGGGCAGAAACTCCATAACGCGCGGATCAGCGCACATGGCGGCGAAAGGCTCACGATCGCCATCGCGCCATTCCCGAATGACGAGACGCGGGGTTTCTATGCGAAGAGATCGATTTGGTGTGTGCATATTCCGTCCCTACGCCGGTCCTAGCCGGATCAGGTTCTAAGAGTTGCCGGGCGGCGTTAGCCCAGTCTCAGCCGGCTTGCCGCCGGCACCCCTCGGGTATGCTTGAATGTGCATCCGATACGCCCCGATTGCAAGCGCCCCCCGTTTGACGCGTCTGCACCGAAATGCCGCAACCAACTATGGCATACAGCATCGGGCCGAAAAGTGTGTAGCGGTTTTCAAGTAAATCCGATGCTGAAATCAAGCACGTCGAACCGAAAAGTGCGTAGCGGTTTTCAGGTAAATCCGATGCTGAAATCAAGCACGTCGGGCCGAAAAGTGTGTGGCGGTTTTCAGGTAAATCCGATGTTGGAACCGACAGATAGAGGGCTACGGCCGATTTTCCGTTAAACGTCCGGCGTCTAGCCCGCAGCTTGCGCGTCTTGCAGCAAAGCGCGGTCTCAGCCGGTCTTAACATCGCGCGGCGAAGAACGGCCAGCCGCCTCTTCCTACGCGATGAAAATGTCATGCGTAATACGGTAAAGAACCTGAGGCCGCAGGGGATGTTCTTCCGGAAAAAACGGACTCATGAAATCGTGCCGCTCGTCGTGTACCATCCCGATTCGTTCCATCAAGCGCCGCGACGTCACATGAGTTGTACTTGTATAAGCAAATATTTCCGGCAGTTTGAGCACGGTCAAACCGTATCGTAAACAGGCATGGCACGCTTCCGTTGAGAGCCCACCAACCCAGAATTTAGGTAAAAACCGGCAGGTTATTTCGATCAAAGGGGCAGCAGTCGCATCGTCGCTTGCCAGATTTGTGAAGCCAGCTATGCCAATGAATGCGCCATTATCGCGTCTCTCGACAGGCCAGATACCATAGCCATAGCGGTCGAAATGAGCGCGCATTTTGTCAATGGTTGCATCGCTTTGCTCACGCGTGAAACTGAATGGCAGAAACTCCATCACCCGGGGGTCTTCGTTCAACGCGGCGAAAGGATCTCGGTCCTCTTCACGCCAGGCGCGGAAGATGAGCCGCTTGGACTCGAATGCGACGGCAGGTTGCTGATCTGACATGTTTCCATCCCTATGCCGACATGATCGAAGCCAAGTTCAAGGAGGCGTCTCTTGGAGAAAGCGCGCTGTCAACCGGTTCTTGCAGAGCTCCCCATGCTCATCAGACGCGCCATGAGGAGCTTTAGCAGGGCTGTTGACGGACTCGGCCAAGTATCAAGGCCCATTCCGACGATGTTAGGGCAACCGAAACGGGAATAGAAAATCATTGTGATCTTTTTGAGCGTCTCGCTCGTATGTTCAATATTAGTATGCGGCTGGCATGGCAGCTCTTAGAGTCGAAAGCGGGTTGGCTTGCGGTTGCGATCAAGGCTGGATCGCGCAATTTCCGATCAAGTTGCCCCCTTGGTGAACGCAATAAATTGCTATCAAACAAGAAATTGGAGTCAATATTCGATTATTTGGATTGAATAAAGATTTTCACACTGAGCGCGAAATCGTTCGATCTATACGAAAGGTCTGATCGGCCTTACTTCTTCAGAAGGATTAGCGATGAAGGGAAACAGACCTATGGACAATATTTACAGCGGGTCTGACAGACTGGACCTCGATTTTAAAGATAGCGATACATCGTCCGACGAGGCCATTAGGTTGCCGGGGCAGCGTTGCCCAGACTTAACCCGGCGTTCGATATTGGATGCGGCAACGGTGGAATTCGTCGCCAAAGGGTTTGCCGGGGCAAGCGTTAACGAAATTGCCGATCGCGCAAATGTCAATAAACGCATGCTTTATCATTATTTTGGCAAGAAGGATAAGCTGTATGTCGCGGTGCTTGAGCGCGTCTACGCTTCCCTGCGAGCGGCGCAGGGCCAGCTTCGTATCCGCCATTTGCCACCGGTCGAAGCAATAGAAGCTCTGACCCGCTTCACGTGGGATTATTATGTCAGGCACCCCGAATTTCTTAGCCTCATGGCAACAGAAAATATGCTCCATGGGGAATATGCGTTGCGCTCGGATCGAGTCCGCGAGTCCAATGCGCCGTTGATGGATCTTTTGAACGACATTCTACAAAAGGGCCAGCAGCAAGGCGTATTCCGTCAGAATGTGGATCCACTCCATCTCTACCTGACCATCGCCTCGCTCGGCGCATTCTATGTGGCAACACGTTTCACCCTGTCCAATCTGATGGGACGAAATCTGGCTGCCCCCGAAGATATGGATAATCGATTGCAGCATATCATCGACGTTGTGCTGGGCTATCTGCGGCCGTAATCAGCGCACGATCCGCGGGCGACAGCCGTGTCCTGCTACGCCTCCGCGGCTTTGACAAGGGCGTAGTCCGGAACCGCCCGCTCTTCGGGGGAGACGGACGGCTCCGGTACGCCTTGAGCCTTGACCGCCCCACTATCGACGCCGAATGAGAGAGCGTAAAGCGCGGGCAGGAAGGTCAAAGTCAGAATGGTCCCTACGACGAGACCGCCCATCATTGCCATCGCCATCGGTCCCCAGAACAATGAAGTCGAAAGCGGAATGAAGGCTAGTACGGCCGCCGCAGCCGTCAGGACGATGGGCCTGAACCGCCGGACGGTCGAACCGATGATAGCATTTCGCATAGGAAGCCCGGCGTCGAGATCCTGCTGGATTTGATCGACGAGAATGACGCTGTTTCGCATGATCATGCCCGCAAGCGCGATCACGCCGAGTATCGCGACGAAGCCGAAGGGCGCCTGAAAGATCAGCAAGGCCGCCGCCGCGCCGATCAGGCCGAGCGGACCCGTCGCCAGAACCAGAAGCGTTTTGCCTAGATGCTGTAGCTGGATCATCAGAAGCAGGACGATGAACAGCAGCATGGCGGGCATTTTGGCATTGATGGACGATTGGCTGATTTCGGACTCTTCCACCGCGCCTTGCATTTCGACTTGGTAATCGAGGGATAGCGCGTCGCGGAGCGGCTGCAGCTCGGCGTAAATCTGCTTCGTGACGTCCGGCGATTGCACATTGTCTGGCACGATACCGCGCACCGTAACCGTTGGCAGACGTGAACGCCGCCATTCGATGCCTGGCTCAAGCGCGATACGGGGCTTAGCGATCTGCGTCAGCGGAACGGCGACGCCCCTGTCGTTTTTGACGTAAGCCGTCTCCACCGCCGTCAAGGCTCCTGCGGTTGCGGCCGGATCGCGCAGGAGGACGCTGATGGTCTCCTCGCCATCACGGAACTCGCCGATCGGGATGCCGGTCAGTACGCCCTGTAAAGTCTGACGCACGTTTTGCGAACTGACGTCGATCGCGCGGGCGCGGTCCTGATCTATATCGAGTTTCAGAGCGGGAACGGGTTCCAGCCAGTCATCATGCACCATATTGACGAGCGGATTGGCTCGCATCACACTGGCTACATCGCCGGCGATACGGAGCACCTCGCCCCGCTCCGGACCGGTCACCCGGATCTGGACTGGCCAGCCCACGGGCGGCCCGTTGAACAGACGATCGACCTTGTAGCGAATGTCCGGGTAATTTTCCGCCAGATGCGCGCGGACCTTGTCTATGACAAGGTCTCGTTCCTTCAGCGATTTGGGCATAAGGAGGAGCTGTGCGTAATTCGGATTACGCAACTGCTGATCGAGCGGCAGATAAAAGCGCGGCGCACCTTCGCCGATGAAGGCGGTCACCGCGGCGATGCGGGGATCGGCCAGCATGTCTGCTTCTACTTGTCTTGCCTGCGCCTCGGTCTGGCGGAAAGAGGTTCCCTCCGGCAGCCATAAATCAACGAGGACTTCCGGCCGGTTCGAGGCAGGGAAGAATTGCTGAGGAATGAATGCGAAGCCGCCAATGCCCGCAACGAACGCTGCGCATGTCAAAGCGACGACTGTACGCCGGCGTCTGACACACCAGTCGATCAGGCTTTCGAGCCGGCGGTAGAACGGTCCCTTGAAGGGTTCATGTTTGGGGTTTTCTATATTTTTATGCGGTTTGAGCAGCGCGTAACCGATCCACGGCGTAAAATAGACCGCCGCGATCCAGGAAATAACAAGCGCGATGCCGACCACCCAGAAAAGCGAGCTGACATACTCTCCGGCGACCGAGGCGGCGAAACCAACCGGGATAAAGCCGGACACGGTAATGAGCGTGCCCGTTAGCATGGGGAACGCGGTGGACTGATAGGCAAAGCTGGCCGCACTCAGCTTATCCATGCCCTCCCGGAGCTTTCGCTCCATCATCTCGATGGCGATCATTGCATCGTCGACTAGCAAGCCGAGCGCAATGATCAGTGCGCCGAGCGAAATCCGCTGGAGATCGATGCCCATTAGGGACATTGTTAGGAAGGTCGCACCCAGTACTAAAGGGATCGTCAGGGCGACGACCATGCCTGCCCGCCATCCCAGGGAGAGGAAGGATACGGCAAGGACGATGATGAGCGCCTCTCCAAGCGTCGTCAGAAACTCGCCGACATATTTCGCGACCACGCCAGGCTGGTCCGCAATCTGCCCAATTTCGAGACCGATTGGGAGAGTGGTTTGAATTTTGGCGAGCGCTGCGCGGATATCATCGCCGACTTGCGTGACCTTGGCGCCATCGGCCATCACAACCCCGATCAAGACGGCATCCTGCCCATTGAAGCGTGTTTTCGCCACGGGCGGATCTTCCAAGCCGCTCGTGACCGACGCAATGTCGGCAAGCCGTATCGTCTCGCCGCCGATCTGGAGCCTAAGCTCGCTTATCTCCTCTACGGAAAGCACCTGTCCTTGCACATCCAGCCGAACCGATTTCGTATCGCTTTCGATGCGTCCTGCGGGCGACATGGCGTTCTGCTGAGACAAGGCAGTCTGAATGTCGAGAGGAGAGATATTGCGTTCGGAAAGCACCTTGGAGGAGATCTCGATGAAAATCTTTTCGTCCTGCGAGCCGATCAGATCGACCTTTTCAACACCTGGCACACGCAACAGAACGTCACGAATGCGTTTGGCGTTGCTCTTCATTTCCGGATAAGAGAAACCTGCGCCAGTCAGCGCGTGAAGCGTGATGTAGGTGTCGCCGAACTCGTCGTTGAAAAACGGGCCGATCACGCCATCCGGCAGCGTATGCCGGATATCGCCGACTTTCTTTCGAACTTGATAGAAGGCGTCAGCGATCTGAGGGCCACGCGCTTCGCCCTTGAAATTAACGAAGATGACTGCGTTGCCTGGCCTGGCGTAAGAACGGATGAAGTCGAGATGGGGGGCTTCTTGAGCTTTGCGCTCGATTTTGTCGACCACTTGCGACTGCATCTCCTCGGTCGAAGCGCCTGGCCAAGTGGTCTGGATGACCATGACGCGGAAGGTAAAATCGGGATCTTCCTTCTGGCCCATGCTAAAGAGCGACAAAGCTCCAGCCGCCAGGATCAGCACAACGAAAAACCGTGTGAGACTTGCGTGCTGTATCGCCCAGCGCGAGAGATTGAACACGCGCGGGCTAGAGTTTGGCAGGAGAAACGGCTTGGACATGGCGTGACCCTCGGTCGCAGAAGTAGGATTTAGGGCTGTGTTTTGGTGGGACTGGCAGAAGCGGTTTGCATGATGCTTTGTGGAAGTTTGACTGTCATGCCGGGGGTAAGGAACTGAACGCCTGCTGTCACCACGACCTCGCCAGGCGCGAGCCCTCCGATTACCTTGACTGCGTCGGATGCAACACCGTCCGTTTCAATCGTCCGCGGCGAGACCGTGGCGCTGACACGATCCGCGACGAATACGGCCTCGCGCCCATCGACCTTGGTGAGGGCTGAAAGCGGCACGCGAATGTAAGGCTGACCGGATCGCAGTTGCACGGACGCTGTGGCTGTCATCCCCAAGCGCATGTCGGCTGGCGGGTCCGTGACAGCGATCCGAACCGCGTATGTGCGCGATCCGGAGTCGGCCTGCCCGGCGATTTCACCGATGGTTCCCTTGGCGCGCA
>CAYVJO010000088.1:7256-8740 GCA_964451735.1 uncultured Hyphomicrobiaceae bacterium
TAGCGAAATCTGCGCCTCTTGGCCGATGGCGAGCTGCGTTATGATCTGCTCCGGGACGCTCAAGGCAATTTCCTTCGCCTCTGTCCGGGCTATGATGACCACCGGACTGCCGGCCTGGACGACCTGACCGGCTTCGGCCCGCACAGCGGTGACGATTCCATCCGTGTCAGACTTCAACTCAGCGTAGCTTGTTGCATTGGAAGCTTGCCGCGCCTGGGTCTCGGCTGCTTCCAGCGCCGAACGCGCCGCGTCGAATTCGAGCCGGCGCTGATCGACGACGGCATTCGGCGTGAAGCCTTTCGGCTGAAGCGCTAGCGCCCGGTCGAGCGCATCCTTGGCGACGGCGAGCCGCGTTTTCGCGGATGCTACAGCCGCTTTGGCGCTACTCTCGCTGAGCGCCAGATCGACATCGTCGAGCCTCGCGATGATTTGCCCCGCCTTTACAGAATCGCCAGTCTCGACGAGACGCGCCACGATCTTGCCAGAGACGCGGAAGCCAAGCGTGCTTTCGACCTTGGGCCGCACATCGCCTGAAAAGCTACGCACGATATCGCCTGTCTCTTGATGCACAACCATAGCTTTTACTGGCCGTACGGTCTGCTCGACTCTGGTTTCCTCCTGGCACGCGGAGACAGTGAGCGCAAGAGACACAACGGCTAAGATCCTTGCGACATAGGGGTGATGATAAAACGATGAATATTTTCGTTTATGTTCATTTTTTAATCGCATTAAGGGGTATGCCGATCTGAACGAGGACATGAGGAAGCTCCGGTTCTAAGCGTTAGCTTTCAAAGCGTTCACCACGAAACGGGCCATTTGGTCAGGCCGCGTCTGGTTGTCATCGTCAAGCTTTTGCGCGACGACGACAGGGTGGCAAAGGTAGGTAATGGCGCTATGGGTGCATTTTGCGGCCAGGGCTGTATCCTGCTCGGGAAACTCTCCTCGCCGGACACCATCTTGAATAATGAGTTCGATATAGGAGCATACGCGGTCGAGATGCGCCTTGATGGCGTGCCATTGCTCCTCCATGGCCACAACCACCATTTCATGAACTTTCGCGTGATCCAGCAGATTTTCGACCGTATGTCTGTGAATTGCTTCAATAAAATAGTTTATTCGTTCCACAGCAGGTTTGTCCGCGCGCACGATCTGGAACAGGCTTTGCTCGAACTCCGAGATCATGCGGCTGCAAATTGCCTCGGTCAGCGCGGATTTGGAGGTGAAAAAGCGGTAAAGATTTGCGGGCGACATCTGGCAGGCTTCGGCGATGTCTGCCATCGTCGTCTTGGCGTAACCATAATGGCGGAACAGGCGCTCCGCCTCGGTGAGAATCCGAATTTTAGAGTCGGTCTGTACCTGCTGGGCCGTCATCATCAACACGTTGCGTCACTCGAATGTCGAGTGAATAAAATTAAAATTCTTCAGTCAAGATATTCTCAAATAGAAGACTATGCAAGCTACAAATCGTTTCAATTGCGAACGCC
>CAYVJO010000089.1:0-8734 GCA_964451735.1 uncultured Hyphomicrobiaceae bacterium
TAATCGGCTTCATTCTCGCGCGCCTTGTCGATATAGGCGGGCAGGGCATCCGGGAAGACAGAGGCGACATAGGGCAGGGGATATTCGCCCTTGCGCGCTTCATACCAGCGATAGACCGATTGCTGGGGATCGGTATCGGCGATCACGACCGCCTTGCCGCGCTTATGCGCGGCAGCGGCCAGATTGATGGAAAGGGTCGTCTTGCCGACGCCGCCTTTCTGAGAAATAAGAGCAATAACTTTCATAATACATACTTTTATTTTGATTATTCATGAATTTGATCCGCGAGAGCAACGAAGTGCTTAAGAAAAACGAGAACTGTCCACATAACAATTCAAATGCGAGCTTGGTAAGCTGAATAGACGTTCAAGAATATGATTCTAAAATTTAGAGGCCGCGAAATCTAAGCGGAACGGTTTGTCTTGATTGGCGGAGTTCGGGACTCGGCGGGGCGCGACACTGTCGCTCAAGTCACCGTCGGCCGCAGTGTGGTGATCCTGAGCGACGAGCACGGAATAACGGCCGCCAGGAGCCACCAGTGACCTCTGTTGGACCCCTTTCCTCGTCTGTTTGATCGCTCGCATTCCCATTTGCGGGGTGAACTGACTGAGTGCAATCCTCGTAAATCGCGGACAACATTTTTTAGGTAGCAATCAGCTAATGCGTATGCCAAGCCGTTCAGCAAAACTTCGATTGCGACGTTCGGCACGAGTTGCCACTGACGATAACAGCACTATTTCCGAATATATATGGCCAACGACACGCCGGTCTTGTGATGGGTCGAACGATCGTATGGGCTCTTCCGGCAGAACCCAATCGTCATTCACGGTTCTTTCATAGGCCGGTGGCAAATCAGCCATGCTTACTTCCTCCCCGATCAGGTAGCAATAGAACCGGGTGATTGGTATAGCTGCATAATTCGCAATCAAATTGCAGTATTTTCTCATTTGGTTGAGGTGATCGGATAAATCTTCATCCGGCGGCTTTAGCTCGATCAAAATACACTTTCCTTCGTCCACAAAAAGGAATATGTCCGGTCGAAGCTTTAGATCCTTAATCACGTCTGGAGAAATGTTACTTAACAGTTTCTCGCCGTTGGCTAGCGTAATCTGGCTGATTGGTAGATCCGAGCACCCTTCAAAATGCACAAACTCCTCATTGAGGACCCAAAGATCATTCAACTCACGTGTGGAATCCGATCTGCGCCGAATGATTAAATCATGGATCAAGCCTTCTTTGTCCCGCCGTTCTCCAGGGTGCCGGCCACGTCGCTGGTATTCCAAAGACTGATTCAGAATCAACTTCAAGACGTTCGCTACCATTTCACGACGGATCACATATCGGCTTAGTTCTTCTTTATTTTGTTGGGGAATTCGCGAGAGCAAGTCGCTGCTTCTATGGAGTAATTCCTCTTGATAGTTTTCGTCTGTCGGGTTGAGAGATACCAGTTCCTCGTAGATTCTTTTGATGTCGAGATTTCTTTCGGCAAGTTCTTCGGCCTGCTTGCGGTAGAGTTTTTGGGTAATCTTCTCCTCATCGTCGCCAAGGCGTACATCCGCGCTTGCAGCAACTTCCGCTGGAATACCATGTGCTTCTGCTATGGTCGCGACGTCTTTGGCTAATTCTTTTTCTGCTTCCATGAGATCGGAATAAATTACCGGAAGCGATCTAATAATCGCGCCCTCAATGTCTTCTCTTACAATTAGCTCCTGCCCTTTGCTGTGGAATAACTCCTCATTGATTTCTTTCTCGACGTCTTTGCGACTTGGGAATATAAATGAGTCGACCTCATGGTTGACGTTTATTTTATTGTCAAATAGGTTTCCGTAAAACACCGTTAGGTATCAATATCCGCCAAACGACTGCTTCTTCTTAATTCGTTTGAATCCGACTTGTTCAACAGTGACGCTTTTACTACATAACCAGATCGCGTTTTCCTCTAGTTGATCTTCAGGAAGTCTGAAATGAGCCCAGCATATTGTTTCTGATTTCTCTTTAACGATATTCCAGACAGCATCACCCTGATCATTCCGAGCACAGACTACATACGGAATTTTTAGAGTGTCGACAGCAGCCGGAGCGGGGACGTCTGACGCAGATAAAGTGCGCTCGTCGAGTATTTCGTTATCTTGATAGCATTTGATCTGAATGATCGGTGCAAGCGGGATGCTGCTCTTGCTGTCTAAATAAAACCAGAGCGCTAAATAGGAGCGCAGATCCGTCTTAATGGATTCAGCAGTTAGCTAATCATATAAATTTTGCTCTGTCTTCTTCAGATTTGGAGCGAGTAAGGTTATATGCGATCCTGTGGTTTGGACGTCTGGAGCAATTTCGAGAATATGATTGGACAGTAGGCGCGACGGGCTGGATTCAAATTTTCGAAAGAAATATTGCTCGTTATTTTTGAAATGGCTTTTTACCTCGACGCGATCAAACCTATGAAGAAACTGTACCCTGCCACTGCCGCGATTGTTATAGCCCTTGCTTTTATCTAGCAAAGTATCGAAGCGCTCATAATTTTCATCATTAAAGCCAATGCCATTGTCAAAAATTTCAATACTTTTCAGTTTTCGACTGTCACTGAGTAATCCTGAAAATGTGAGATGCATGACTACAGTACGTGTTTGTTCTGAGCGATCACGAACTTGCAACGCCGCTTCCAACGCGTTGATGACGAGTTCGTAGATCGGCGCAAGCGGGCGCTTGGATTTCTTGATCATCTCCATCACGCCAGGAAAGCTTATGTTTGCCTTTTGCTGTGCCATGGGTCCGATCGATTGCTTGAGGGCCGCTGCAATAATATGATTTAGTTGACTGACGCTTCTTGTTTACTGATGACGATTATAGAAAAAATTCCAGGGTAATATTGCGACGTTGACCGGTAATGCCTCCGTCAGCTCGCTCGCTCGGCGGGAATCACCGCGTTTGCAGTTGATACAGGTGGTGTAACCAGTGACGCTGTCGGGCTGTAGATCCTCTGCCAATTCCGCGAATAGGGATTTAATCGCGCTGTTGGTTGTCGCGATCACGGTCGATGTTGGCCGAACCGTGAAGATGCTGGCGTAACCTTGCTGCATCCCCTTCGGTGATTAGCCTGTCGCTGAAAGCCTGTTGAATATCCTGATCGCTCATTTGACTGCGAGCGTGCTTTAGGCTGGTTTCCAAGACCCGACTGGCGTTTTGGATTTCTTCCGGCGTTCCGTATGCCTGCTCGCGCTTTTCCCATGTATTGCGAGCCTTAGCCTTTTTCACGCGCTCATATTCGCGCGCCGCTTCTGCCAGCTGATCCAACCGGGATTTGTGATCTGGAACTCCGGGGCGCTCACGGTCGATGATTTCAGGTTCGTTGGACATCGCTAAAGTTTGAGCCTTTTTCTGGTCTTCGGCTAGCCCAAACGGGCTCCCTGCCTTAAATTAAGTATTATGAGCGATCCCGACAATCTACGCCGCATGGCGGATATCGCGCAAGAGATGGGCACGCCGCTTTATCGGCGTTTCTCGGAGAAAGACACGGCCGAAAAGCTTGGCGTGTCCTTGCCGACGCTCCGGCGTATGCGGGCTGAAGGGAAGATCGCCTTCCTGCGCATCGGGGATCGCAAAGTTGAATATTTCGGATTTCAGATCGTCGAGTATCTGCTCGGAAATGTAAGGGAAGCGGAATGGGAAGAAGGCAGCCCCGCGAGTTCCAGGTCGGGGACTACTGGCTCTCCAAGCGGAGCGGGAGCGAAATCTGGTACAGGACATGGTTCGAAGGCGCGTCCCGGCAAACGCGACGCGCTAGCCTCGGCACTGAGGACTTTGAGGCCGCAAAAGAAAAGCTGACAGACTGGTTCATCCAAAACCAGATCCCGGTCATTACACTCAGCATGCCGAAAAACTGCAGAGCTACAAGCGTGTCCGGTATTCACTGGAGCTATGGCTTGAATTCTTTGGCGAAGCAGCTGTCAGCGATCTGCATGATGTTGCCCGGCAGGAAGCTTTTCACGATTGGTTGCGGAAGAAGAACCTGTCACCGGGATCGATCAACCGCACGCTTGCTGATGGTCGGTCGGCAATTAACCGGGCCTGGAAGAGGGGAGAAGTCGTCTCTGTTCCGTTCATACAGACGGTCGCAGCAAAAAAGAACGCCCCGCCCATGGGGCGTCCGCTCGATGTGGATGAAATCGCTGCCCTCATCGAAGTGGCTCCGGTGCATCTTCGGGATTTCATCATCTGGATGATAGGGACAGGAGCGCGGCCCGACGCCATCCTGGAGCTGACCTGGGAGCAGGTGAACAGGCGGGATGGTGTAATCCAACTTAATCCACCTGGCCGGCCTCAGACGAGCAAATACCGGCCTTCAGTTCGCTTGCCAAAGAATCTTTTGCCGCTCGTAAGCCAAAGCATATCGCGCGGGCCGGTGATCCTTTACGAGGGCAAGAAGGTGGCCGCGATCCGGACATCCTGGCGCAAGGCGCGAGAAAACGCCGGACTGGATGGTGAGGTTCAGCCCTACAGCCTGCGCCATACCGTGGCGCGATGGCTGCGCGCCCATAGCGTGCCGGTCTGGGAGGTCGCCGCGCAGCTTGGCCATTCGATCCAAACGCACACTATCACAGAGCGATATGCGCCTTACGATCCGGCTTACCTGAAGGCGGCGACGGCTGCGATTGACACGCTGCTGGCTGATTTGCGTTCCAGATGCGTGTCAGCGGTTAACGGCGAAAAAGAGTTAAGTCTTTGATTTTAATGGTGGAGCCAGGGAGGCTCGAACTCCCGACCTCAGCAGTGCGATTGCTGCGCTCTCCCAACTGAGCTATGGCCCCTGTCTTACAGGAAACTATGATGTACATCCGCGTCCAGATGCCGTCAAGCAAGCGCTAAATCGTGACCATGCAACGCGCCATCTTGCGGGTATTAAGCTGGCAGGGTAAACCACGCTCTAACGGATGGCGGAGGGCACAGAAATGATTCCCCTATTAAATTTCATCTCGATGGTGATCACACTCTACATGTGGGTGATCATAATCAGCGCGATCCTGTCATGGCTGATCGCATTCAACGTGATCAATCGGCATAATCAATTCGTGTATATGATCGCCGATTCGCTGCAAAAGCTGACAGAGCCGGCGCTGCGCCCGATACGTAGAAGACTGCCGGACCTAGGCGGGCTCGACATATCCCCGGTCGTCCTTCTCTTGGGATTGATCTTCTTACGCGACGTCGTCATCGGCGGCTGGCTCTATCCCTCCGTAATCTGATGGCAGGAAATGCGCCTTCGGATGCAATACCGGCGCGCGCAGTGTCCGAAGGCGTGATGATCACGGTGCGGCTGACCCCGAAATCGGTAATGGATGAGGTTACCGGCGTCGAATGCTCATCGGGGCGTGCGCCCGCTCTCAGGGCAAGAGTCAGGGCTTTGCCCTCAAAAGGAAAGGCGAATGAAGCCCTTGCGGCGCTGATCGCCGAATGGCTGGATGTGCCGAAATCGGCGTGCGAGGTGGCTGCCGGCGGCAAATCCCGCTCGAAGCAAGCGCTTATTCGCGGCGACCCTGACGCGCTTATGCAGCGTATACGTGAACGTCTCGCGCGGTTAATGGCAGGAAATGAGACATGGCCAACGCAAAGTTGATCGACGGAAAGGCCATAGCGGAGTCCTTGCGGTACCGCACCACGGAACACGTTCGCACTGCTCAGTCGGCCCATGGTGTGATGCCCGGCCTTGCGGCTGTGCTCGTTGGACATAATCCGGCGAGCGAGGTCTATGTGCGTAACAAGCGGCGCGCAACTGAAGCGGCCGGAATGCGATCCTTCGAGCATCGTCTTGGTGCAGATGCGGACGAGCGGGATTTGATTGCCCTTATAGACCGTCTCAATGCTGACGAGGATGTTGACGGGATCCTGGTTCAGCTTCCCCTGCCTGCTCAAATCGATGCGAATACGGTGCTGGAGCGGATCGATCCGGCTAAGGACGTCGACGGTTTCCATCCGGTCAACGCCGGGCGTCTCGCCACGGGCCGGGATGCTCTCGTTCCATGCACGCCGCTTGGCTGCGTCATTCTGGCGAAATCAGTAGCGCCCGACCTCACCGGGGCAGAGGCGGTGGTGATAGGCAGATCGAATATCGTCGGCAAACCGCTTGCACAGCTTCTCCTGGCTGAAAACGCGACGGTGACCATCGCCCATTCCCGCTCGCGCGATCTGCCCAGCATTGCCCGGCGGGCCGATATTCTATTTGCGGCCGTAGGGCGTTCCGAAATGGTCAGGGCCGATTGGGTGAAGCCGGGGGGTATCGTGATCGATGTCGGCATCAACCGGGTTTGCGCTCCAGAGCTGGGCGAGGGGAAGACGAAACTGGTCGGCGATGTCGCATTCGACGAGGTTCGGTCCATTGCCAGCGCAATTACCCCAGTTCCAGGGGGCGTCGGGCCGATGACGATCGCTTGCCTTTTGGGTAATACATTGCGCGCGGCTTTGATGCGGCGCGGCCTGCCCGTCAAGCGGTGACATAAAATGCCTTAACGGAGCTCAAAGACCGCGCGTGTTAGGGTGAAGGAAACAAGGGCGCATGATCAAGCGATTGCCGTAAAAAGAAGCTTTGTTATAGTCGCGGCATGGATCGCTCAGCATAGCCTATGGAGGTTCGAATGACTGTCGATATGTCTGATGGCAATAAAAATATGGACTATAAGCAACATCAGAAAACTTACGATTTATTTATAACGCTCGTCAAATTTGGAACGCTAGCGGTCATTATCATCCTTGGACTTATGGCGCTTTTCCTGACTTGACACCATTCCAACGCAATCCCCTCCTTCGGCGGCGCGGAGAACAAGATGATCGTAGTTGCGGCAACCGTGGAAAGCGGCGACGAGACGCGCGTGGCGCTTTCGCCTGAAACGGTTAAGAAATTCAAGTCGCTCGGCTTGGATGTCAGAATCCAATCCAAAGCCGGCCGCCTGTCGAATTTTCTGGACCAGTCCTATGCAGATGCAGGCGCTACGATTGCTCCGACTGCGGAGGACGCCCTTCAGGGGGCCGATATCGTGCTGAAGGTTGGCCGACCCTCCGCACAAGAACTGGCCGCCATGAAGCAAGGTGCTGTGCTTGCAGCGATACTCAACCCTTATGATGGCGGGGAAGCCATCGAAGCACTCGCAAAAGCCGGGATCAATGCTTTCGCCATGGAATTCGTGCCACGCATCACGCGGGCGCAAACCATGGACGTGCTGTCGAGCCAAGCCAACCTTGCCGGCTACAAGGCGGTGATCGACGCCGCAGCCGCGTTCACCCGCGCCTTTCCTATGATGATGACGGCTGCGGGCACCGTTCCTGCCGCGCGCGTCTTTGTCATGGGCGTCGGTGTCGCAGGGCTTCAAGCTATTGCGACCGCCCGGCGCCTTGGAGCTGTCGTTACGGCGACCGATGTCCGACCTGCGACGAAGGAGCAGGTCGAGTCTCTCGGCGGCAAATTCGTCGCTGTCGAGAACGAGGAATTCAAGCAATCGGAAACGGCGGGCGGCTACGCCAAGGAAATGTCGGATGAATATAAGAAGAAACAGGCCGAATTGGTCGCAAATCACCTGACGAACCAGGACATCGTCATCACGACGGCCTTGATCCCGGGGCGTCCTGCGCCAAAGCTGCTTAGCCGGGTGATGGTCGAGAGCATGAAGACTGGAGCGATCATCGTCGATCTGGCGGCCGAACGGGGCGGCAATTGCGAACTGACCATGCCGGGCGAGGTCGTCGAGCATCAGGGCGTGACCATACTCGGCCCGCTCAACCTTCCAGGCCAAGTCTCGGGCAATGCGTCCAGCCTTTACGCGCGCAATCTTTACGCCTTTATCGAAACGATGATCGACAAGAAGGAAGGCGCATTGAAGATCGACTGGGACGACGAGATCATCAAGGGCACGGCGTTGACGCGCGACGGCCGGATCATTCACCCAAGGCTGACGGGAGAAACAATATGATACGCTTTCGGTCTTCGGCGCTTGCCGCGCTCATAGCCTCATGCGCGGCATCGCCCGCGTGGGCCGCGGCGGCTGGGGGAGAAATCTCGCCTTTTGTCTTCCAGTTTTCGATTTTTGTACTGGCAATTTTCGTCGGCTATTACGTTGTTTGGAGCGTTACGCCCGCCTTACATACGCCGCTCATGTCGGTAACAAACGCGATTTCGTCTGTCATCGTCGTGGGGGCGCTACTGGCGGTCGCGGTTGAAGCAGGGGGGATTGGCGCGCCATCGGAAATCGAAGGCGCAGGTATATCCAAGATTTTCGGGTTCCTGGCGCTCACAATGGCCGCTGTCAATATTTTCGGCGGCTTCCTTGTCACACAGCGGATGCTGGCAATGTACAAGAAAAAAGATAAGAAATAACCAGGTATCTCAAGGCAGATAATAACGATTATTTATCACGCTTACGAACCTGGTTTCAAAAAAGCCGTTATTTGAGAGACGAGGGAATACGATATGTCTGCTGATCTTGTAGCGCTCCTGTACCTGGTCTCGGGCGTTTTGTTCATCCTCGCCTTGCGGGGATTGTCGAGCCCGGAGACTTCGCGGCAGGGCAATATCTACGGAATGGTCGGCATGGCGCTGGCGATCCTGACGACGCTTGGCGTTGCCGCGCCCACGCAAGGGATGAGCTGGCTTATGATTTTGGGCGGCTTCGCAATAGGCGGCGGGATCGGCGCTTACACGGCCAAGCGTATCCCGATGACGGCGATGCCGCAGCTTGTGGCGGCGTTTCAC
>CAYVJO010000090.1:0-3551 GCA_964451735.1 uncultured Hyphomicrobiaceae bacterium
ATGAGATTGTCGGCACGGACTTGCTTATGCTTGGCCTGTTTCGATAACATCAGCTAGTGGTTCGAGTGAAACATTTGCATCCCCGTGCAGCGCTCTCATTTGTGAAAAGATTACGTTAAAACAGTAAGTTAGATCCCCGTTCTGAGTTCATCAGACCGGATCAGGTTCTTACGGAGCTTTATGAATTTAAGAATCAGACTGGTGCAATCGGGACTCAGATGTCAGATGCGCTCCATTTGAGCACAGGACTTTTCATCAGTGTCTGCGGTAGCGCTCTATCTGTTGGTTTCAGCAACAGATTTATCCGGAAACCGCTTCGAACTTTTCGGCCCGATGCTCTAACTAAAGCGGTTATCCAAGGGGCTTCATCCATAGCCTGCGCGAGGTATTTTGCTGAGCCTACAAATGCCTTCTCAAATCCATTGTTGTCGCTCAAACAGGACGCACGTCTGTTTGTGCGGGGACATGCTTTAGTAAACTCTGCTTAGGGGACGGGATTCACCGCGTTCTTGACCATGATATTCACTGGAGGCGCATATGAGCGTCGTGTTGCCATTTTCGCGTGAGCTGGATTTCACCCCTGGCGTAGCGCAGGAAGTTACACCTGGGCTTAGGCGGGTTGTCGCCAACAATCCAAGCCCATTCACATTCAAGGGTACCAACAGTTATATCGTCGGACGGGGCGAAGTCGGGCTAGTCGATCCCGGACCAGACGACGATGGCCATCGCGACGCGCTCATGGCGGAGTTGTCCCGGAATGATGAGCGCATTACCCACATATTTCTCACACACACGCACAAAGACCATTCCGCCGGCCTTGCGCGTCTGGCGGAGATAACGGGAGCAGAAATCCTTGGGGTTGGTTCGCAGCGAGAAAGCCGTGAAGCGATTGTCCTGAGCGCTCAGACGGAGGGGTTCATCGATGCCGACTTTAAGCCGGATCGCATGTTAAAAGGCGGTGAACGCATCAGCGGCGCAGATTGGCAGTTGGAGGCCATCTTTACTCCCGGCCATGCGCCCGACCACCTTTGCTTCGCTTTGAATGACGGAGAGACCTTACTCTCCGGTGATCATGTCATGGGTTGGAATACGACAGTTGTTGCGCCTCCCGAAGGGGATATGGGCGACTATATCAGGTCGCTGGAAATATTGCTGAACCGCACGGAAACCGTGTATTTCCCTGGGCATGGCGGCAGAGTAGATCAAGCGCAGCGGCTGGTTAAAGCATTCATCGTGCACCGCCGTTGGCGCGAGAATCAGATCCTCGATTGCTTGCGCGATGGTCTGGAAACTATCGATTCAATTGTTCCCAGAATTTACGAAGGGCTCTCGTCCTCGTTGTACGCTGCTGCTTCCTACTCTGTGCTCGCGCATCTGGAGCTCTTGACCCGGAGCGGGCGCGTAACGGCTGACTCCCGTCAAGGGCTTCAGTCCCACTATCGGATATCTGACGTTCACGGCTGAGTGCTGCAGCTCTTTCTCGCTGCCGCCGTTCCTCGCGTTCGGCCTGTACCCGCTCACGCTCTTTTTCCTCCAAGGCCTTTTTCAGCCGTAACTCGCGCATGGCGATTGCTTGTTGCATCGCCTCGTTCTGATCGATTGCGGCAAGACGGGTCTTGACCTCGGAAAAAAGCTCGCGCACACGCTCCGCATTACGGCCAAGATCGTGTTCGCCATAACGGGCGGAGGCTCGTGCATCGATCCGCGCCCCATTTCCAATCGCAGAGACTCGAATGGCGACATCATCGGCGAAGCCGAAAATCGTCGAACGATCTGTCGCCTCGATGAAACCGTTTTGCCCTTCGGCAGGCGGCGTTTCCGCCACGATTTGCCAATTGAGGTTTTTTACCGCTTCACGGACAGCGCTGTATGCATCGCCCGTAGGACGGTCCAATGACAGAGGCCGTATGTCGGGATAAGCTTCGGACTGCAACGCAGGGGCGGATCCCTTATAGGTTGCCGAATTGACGCCTGGCCCCTTGCGTAGCTCGGCAAGCTTCTCAAAGGGCGGTGGGCTTTGTAGATCGGTGCTAACCTCGTAAAGCCTTGGAAGCGTGAGAAGATTGGGCATTGACCAAAGCGGCACAGCAAGTATGAGCGCACTCGTAAAGATGCCGGCCACGGCTTTACCGGCGCCTGTAAAACCTTCTTGCCAAATGTTGCCCAGAGCTACGAACCCGATTAGCGCCGCTATAATGGCGGCTCCAATCGCTACGCCGGACAACTTCATTGCAAGCGGCGTCGGCATATTGCCCAAATGGTGCAAAGCGAACGTCACCGAGAACAGCAGGAATGCGATCAGGGCGAACCTCAAGCTCCATACAGCTTTTCGCGACTGATGTAGATAATATCGCAATGCTTTATCTCCGGAATCGTCGGTATTTTAGCATTCCTACGTTAATAAGAGCAAATGCCTGCAAGCACAAATGAGCAAGACTGTCCTCATAGACCGTGATCGCGGTTTCAGCTCATCCAGAACCGAGGCGTAGGCGCGCACGGAAAAGCCCCGTTCTCCTGCATGAAGGTCAGACGAACAAAAGTATGATGGACAGTGCAACCAGCGCAGCCAGCGCCAGATTTACGATACGCGCGGTCCTGGCCGAGCGGATCAACCCTCGGATTGCGACGCCGAACAGACACCATGCGGAGCAGCTCGGCAGTGTCACCAAGCCAAAAACCAGCCCGATCAGCAAGAGTTCCGCATAGTAATTGCCGCCGACTGTGGTAAAGGCGGGGATCGCGCTAATAGCGATCATCCAGGCTTTGGGGTTAACCCACTGAAATGCGGCGGCTTCGAGTAAAGTCAAGGGCCGTGCCATCGCAGCTTCCGCTTCCGAACGCCCTGCTTGCGCGATACGCCAGGCGAGATAGAGCAAGTAGGCAGCGCCTGCATATTTCAGGATGAGATGGACGTACGGATAGCGCATGAAAATCTCGCCAAGGCCGAAGCCGACGGCAAACACCATAACAGGATACCCAAGGGTTATCCCGAGAAGATGGGGTATCGAGCGTTGAAATCCAAAGGCGGCTCCAGACGCTGTCATCATGATATTGTTCGGTCCGGGAGTTACGGCAGCAGCAAAACCGAAAACGGCGATGGGGAAAATAGTTTCGATCATGAGGCAATGAAAATCCTAAAGTTGCCGTCAAAGCAAGTGGGTCTTTTCAATGCATAGACGCCATGACGGAGACACGGATCACACTCGTGATGCCCGGGTTTGCTTTTTACGCAGCCTGACGTAAAGCGCGCCCTCTCCACCGTGCCGGATGGCGGCAGTTGTGAAACTCAGCACAATCGTCCGGAATTCGGGCTCACCGAGCCATTGCGGTACCAAACGCCGAAGTACGCCGCGCTCTTCATTGAAGACGTCGCGCCCGCTGTCAGCCTCGCCCGCTGTGCCCTTCCCCGTGATGATCAGAACATTTCGCCGCTCTTGCGAGACCGAGGCGAATAGAAAACCGCGCAACGCAGAATGCGCTTCCCTTTGCCGCATTCCATGCAGATCGAGACGGCCATCGATCGGCTCCGCAGCACGGGCGAGCTTGCGGCG
>CAYVJO010000090.1:3561-8732 GCA_964451735.1 uncultured Hyphomicrobiaceae bacterium
TCGTCGAAACGGGCAATCGGTGGTGCTGAGCTCGATTTGGCAGGCGGCGACCGTAGCGGGTGAGGCAGCGTGTTCGCGGTCTCGGGTGCGCTTTCTTCTACGGGTGCGTTTTGCGGTTGCGAGCCACGTGTCGGCTTCTTACTCTCTGTAGCGTTGTGTGGCGCCATACGGCGACGGCGGAGAGCATTGGCATCGCGCATGGCAAATGCCCAGAGTTCCGCTTCTTCAGCGCTCAGCGGCCTTATTCGCGATGGCGGCTTCGAACTCATAATCTATCCCTTTGAGGCAGACTTCAGACATTGCCAGATCATCCATTAATTTGGGATAAGGAGATAAAAATCACAGTTATGTTTCGTCCTGCCGGCAATATGGCCTGCCGCTGGACCTCTTCCCCAGAAGATATCCCCGCGCACCGGCCCCCTTATTGCCGAGCCCGAATCCTGTGCGATCATCAGACGGTTGAACGGCTTATCGTCGCGGTCCCGCAAATCTGCGGCCTCAACCCAGATGGGAAGTCCCATCCGGTGATAACGGGGATCGACGGCAAGGCTGCGCCCAGGCGTCAACGGTGCGCCCAATGACCCATATGGACCGTCATGGGCCTCGCCGTCTTCCAGCGCACGGAAAAACGGATAGGACTTGTTTTCCCACATCAGCCTCTGGCCGCGTTCGGCGTCGGCGCGGAGCCAAGCGAGAACTGCATCGAGCGAAGCGGCGTCGGGCACAAGCTCACCTCGGTCGATCAGCGCCTTCCCGAGCGAGGTGTAGGGATGTCCGTTCTTCGCTGAGAAACCGACCCGAAGCGCGCTGCCATCCGGCATTCGAATCAAACCTGATCCCTGAACCTGCATAACAAAAGCCTCGATCGGATCGGCCAGGTAAGCAAGCTCCAGTCCGCGGGCATTTAGGGCGCCCTGCTCAATTTCCTGGCGCGTGAAATACGGCGCCAGCAAGCCGCCGTCCCATCTCGCCGCCGTAAGATCGGGAGGAAGGCAAGTTCTGTCCATAGCCTCGGTAAGCATCACTAGATCATCTGGAATGCTATAGACAGGAACGTGAAAAATAGGGTCCAGAGTGCGCGCGCCGGCGACTTCAGGCTCATAATAACCGGTAAGCAAGGCTCCCGATTGCGGCTTGTGCACGTGGCAGGCCGAGAAATTCGTTTCGAAAAATTGCCTTGCGGAATCGCGTGATGGGCTAACTCCAATTGCCTCCGCCGCATCGCAAATCGCGACAATACGCGGATCGTCATCCGATTGGCGCATCAGCATGGAATAAGACAGACGGAAAGCTGTGAACGCGGCTGTGTGGTCGTCGTCTAGCCAGAATGGAACTTCGGAAAAGTGGACGGTTGTCGATTCCAACGTAACGAGGCAGTCACTATCCGGGAGTGCAAACTGCCATCGCCATAAATCAGGACCGCTCATTGAGATCGAAATGGCATTTGCTAGCTACCATCGAAGAGACCCAAGACTACGCCCCTGCCCCCGTCGCGACGAGACGCCAGTTCGGGTCGCGTGACGTTACGTCGCGGGCAAAGGTCCAGACATCGACGACCTCTTGAATCTGAGATGGGTTTCCGTCGACAACGGTACCGTCTCGATTTCGTGTGGCGGTGATGAGATCGCTTGTAAATCTAAGCGTGATACTTGTCGTTTTCCCAACCAACTCTGCGTCTGTAATCTCGGTATTCGATATGCCGACAAATTTGAAATCTATGGTCTCACCGTCGCGCTCGCGCTCCGAAATTGCCGCGGCGAAACTATCAAATACCTCACGGCTTAAGAGTTGCTTGAGCGTCTTCCTATCGCCCTCGGCAAAGGCAGTTACGATCATTTCATACGCCGCTTTAGCACCCTGTATGAAATGTTTTGGGTCGAAACTACGGTCTGTCTTGGCAACTGTTTGAAGTTTTTGGGCGACATCGCTACCTTCCGGGGCGACATCTTTCAAGCGTTTCGCGAAAGCGGCTTCGTCGAGCTCTTGAGACATGCGCGGAGGCTCTCCTCGCGGCAAGGTGACGATATTGTCCCGAACCGGTTTGCCGTTGGCATCTTGCGTGGAATAGGGGTCGTAATGCGGGCGCTCATGTCCGGTGCGGCGTCCCAGAACGCTCCGCAGCTTAACAAAAATCACGACCGCAAGGACGAGAAAAATGAGTGTCAGAATGTCGAATGTGCCGTTCATCTTGCCGCGGTTTCTAATAGTACAAATGTGCGTAGGGAAAGCTATATACATTATATAGTGTGCTGACAGAGTGGCCGCCAGTCGATGCTAAAGGTATAATCATCGCGTTACGCATCCTATATCAAATTACGCGATCAAAACGGTTAAGCCAACCAGCAAGAAGCCCTTCTTTTCCATGAGCCCGCAAATTCCATGCTGTTTGAAAGGCTTAACGGTATGCAAATTCTTTTGTTCCTGATCTTCATCGCGGTGCCAATCATCGAAATTGCGTTGTTTATCGAAGCTGGGCGTACCATCGGTCTGGCGCTAACAATTGCGATTACAATCGGCACAGCTATAGCTGGCAGCTTTTTGATGCGGGTGCAAGGATTTGCGACACTTCGCCGTTTCTCCGAGGCTGTTCAAAACAACGAGATGCCGATTACTCCCGTCGTGGATGGGATCGGCATTCTCACGGCCGGTCTCTTGTTGCTGACGCCAGGTTTATTCACCGACGCGATCGGTTTGCTGCTTTTCGTGCCGCCATTCCGGCGGGGCCTTGCGAATTGGGTATTCAGGCAAACCATGAAGGGCGGCAAAGTGCATTTCCGCTATAGCGATAGCGGGGTAAAGGGCGGACCGAGGCAAGAAAGACCGCGCAGCGAGCCCGTCTTCAAGAAATCAGACAAAGTCATTGATGCCGAGTTCGAGACCATTGCCCCCGAAGAGGAGAGCGACAGTCCTGGAATGGACAGACAGGACAGCAAGGGAAATTCGCCTTGGCGCCCCAAATGACATGAGCTGTCCAAATCCCCTTATTGCTTGCGCCTTGCTGGCGTGCTAGCGACTGCACGAAATACACTGCCGGATGCAGCCGACGAGGCGGCATGGCCTTAAATCAGGATTATGAGCATGGCCGACGAAACAAATGGCGCCGCAAAAACTGAAGGCGAGGGCAATAAGCAGCCTCAAATCAATGTACTGGCTCAATATGTCAAGGATCTGTCATTCGAAAATCCCGCCGCGCCTCGGAGTTTGCGAACACCCGGTAAAAACCCAAATATCCAGGTGAATTTCAACGTTCAGGTTAACCCGCTCGAAGAAGAGATTTTCGAAGTCGTGTTGACGTTGGAAGCCCACACAAAGAATGACGACGGCGCGTTATATGCGATGGAATTCGTCTATGCAGGCGTTTTCCGGTTGAAAGATCTACCCCAGCAAGCCATCAAACCTGTATTATTCATAGAATGCCCGGCTTTGCTTTTCCCTTATGCGAGGCGAATTGTTTCCGATTTGACGCGTGAAGGTGGCTTCCCCCCTCTGCTTCTCGACCCGATCGATTTCTCAGCGCTTTTCCGTCAGCGTCTCGCTCAGGAGCAGCAGAAGTCGGAAGCGGCCATTCAATAATTCGGGGCGTCAAGACTGAATTAGCGGTATTGCTGCCAGATCGCCTGCTGGCCAAGCTCGGCGATGAACTTCTCGTGTGCGTCAATCTCTGCGAGATCAATATTGGCCGGCAAGCTGCGAGGCCTTATGAGCACACCTTGCTTTTGCCCGCCATTTTTTAAGACATCGCTTCCACGAGACGACAGGTTCAGCGCCGCCTGCCGTCCTCCGATGAGATGCAGATAAACAGCAGCGAGTAACTCCGCGTCCAGCAACGCCCCGTGTATGGTTCGTGTGGTGTTATCCACACCGTAGCGTTTGCAAAGAGCATCAAGGCTGTTCGGTCCCGCAGGATGTTTTCGGCGCGCCAAAGCAAGCGTATCGAAAACTCTCTCGGAGGGGATGATTTTATGACCAGACCGTAAAAGTTCGGAATTGATGAACTTCATGTCGAAACTGGCATTATGAAAGATTAGCAGCCCACCCTTGACGAAATCCAGCAATGATGGGGCGATGTCGCTAAAAAGCGGCTTGTCGCTTAGGAACCTTGTAGAGAGACCGTGGACCTTGAAAGCGTCTTCCGGCATGTCGCGCTGTGGATTGATGTACTCGTGATAGACGCGGCCCGTCGGAATGTGATTCGACAGTTCCACGCAGGCGATCTCCACGAGTCTATCGCCGCTCGCGGGATCGAGGCCCGTGGTTTCCGTATCCATAACGAATTCGTGCATCGGTCAATTCCCCAGTTTTTCTCCCCCCGCGCCATCCTCATAAAGACGCCGCCAGAGAGCGATTTTGCTTCCGGTGCGAGTCTTGAGCGATTCGAGGCAGCGATCGACTTGGCCGTGCGTTTCATCCAAAGATAATCCAGTCTCGATGACATAGTCAGCGCGGGCGCGCTTTTCAGCGTCGGGCATCTGCCGGACCCGGATTGAGGTAAGCTTTTCATGCGTCATGCCGGGCCGAGCCAGAACCCTGGCCGATTGTACGTCTTCAGGGGCACTCACGACAAAAGTGATGTCAACGAGCTGATCGCCTCCTGTCTCGAAAAGAAGCGGAATGTCCAGAACGCAAAGCGCGGCGCCGGCGCCATCATTTCTGTCCAGGAAATCCCATTGCGCGAGCCGCACCAGAGGGTGAACGATCGCTTCAAGCCGGGCGAAACCATCCGGCGATTTGAGCAATGCGGCTGCGAGCGTCGCGCGATCGACTTTGCCATTTTCGGTTGCGCCAGGGAAAGCCGCCTCGATCAAGGGAACCGCATCGCCCTCATAAAGCTTGTGAACAACCGCATCTGAGTCGAGAACTGGAAAGCCGCGTGTTTGGATGTAGCGCGCGACGGTCGTTTTTCCCATTCCAATAGACCCGGTCAAGCCGACGATCAGCATGTCCGGCTAGCCCTCTTCCAGATCGGCGGCGATGAGCGCGCGCAGCTCCGGCGTGACCTCAGGCCTGACCCCGAACCATTTCTCGAAGCCGGGAACTGCCTGATGCAACAGCATCCCCAACCCGTCAGCGGTGTGCAAGCCGGCTTGCCGCGCGCGTTTGAGCAAGTCGGTTTGCAAGGGCGCATAAACGATGTCGCAGACGACACCGGGATGCGACAAGCCCGACAGATC
>CAYVJO010000091.1:0-772 GCA_964451735.1 uncultured Hyphomicrobiaceae bacterium
CACCAGCCTATCTGCCCCCATGGATGCGCGGCGCAAAGCTCGTCAGCGCGGATCCCAGTGAGTTGATAGCCGCCTCCGATGCCGCTCCCACCGCAATCGAGATTGTTCGCAAAAAACCATCCTTAACGGCGCGCTCCAAGCCAAAACGCGAAGCTGCGAGCGGCCATGGCACAAAGCGCCATGAACGCGGAGGCGATTGGGGTCTGGAAGCCTGGCCGGCAACCGCGCGCTAGATCAGGATCATTTCAGATGGAAAGATTCATGATCTATATCTCGTTCTCCATACACGATTTTCAAAAAACCGGGGTTCGCTTTTTCTGATGGCGCTTACTAGCTTTACGAGCCGCCTTCACCGGGTTGCGGGCGACCGATGCTGGAATAGACAAAGCCGCATTCCCGCGCATAATCCGGCCGGAACACATTTCTCAGATCGAGAAGCATAACGCCGCGCATCTGTTTTTTCAGTGCCGCCAGATCGAGCGCGCGGAACTCGTTCCACTCCGTCAGCACAACCGCGATGTCAGCATCTTTGCCGGCTTCGAGCGCGCTCGCACACCACTCTACTCCCGGCAGAAGTGGCTCGGCCTGTTTACGCCCCTGAGGATCGTAAACCTTGAGACGAGCGCCGCGTTCGGACAATAGCGGCAGGATCACGAGACTTGGCGCATCGCGCATGTCGTCCGTATTGGGCTTGAAGGTGACGCCCAGAACCGCGATCGTCTTATCCCGCACGCAGCCGCCTACCGCGGTTTCGATCCGGGACGTCATGGCA
>CAYVJO010000091.1:782-8716 GCA_964451735.1 uncultured Hyphomicrobiaceae bacterium
TTTTGCGCTCATTATTGATCTTTTCCACCTGCTCGATAAGCGTAACCGGCGTGCGCGCCTCACGAGCGGTCCGGATAAGCGCCGATACGTCTTTGGGAAAGCAGGATCCGCCATATCCGGGGCCGGGGTGAAGGAATTTATCCCCGATGCGCCGATCCGATCCGATGGCCGTTGCCACTTCCTGCACGTCGGCTCCGACCTCATCGCACAGATCGGAGATCTCATTGATGAAGCTGATTTTCATGGCAAGGAAAGCGTTCGCTGAGTATTTGGCAAGCTCGGCGGATTCGCGGCTGACGAACAAGATCGGCGCGTTGCGCAGTCGCAGAGGTTCGTAAACGCGCTCCATCACCGCCTGGGCGCGCGGATCATCCACTCCGACTAGCACGCGATCGGGATGGGTGAAATCCTGAATCGCGGAGCCTTCGCGCAGAAATTCCGGGTTAGAGCAGACCGCGAAATCCGCGTCGGGCCGGATTTTCCGGATACGCCGCTCGATTTCGCGGCTCGTCCCAACCGGAACAGTGGATTTGGTGGTAATGACTTTGAAACGATCGATATGGGGAGCAAGTTCTTCGACGGCTGCGTACACGTAACTCAAATCGGCATATCCATCGCCGCGGCGCATGGGTGTGCCCACGGCAAGAAAAATCAGATCGGCCGGACGCGCCGCCTGAGCAAGATCGGTAAAGAAATGGATACGCCCCTTTTCCGCATTGCGCGCCAGGAGTTCATCGAGTCCGGGTTCGTAAATTGGGATTTCGCCACGGCGCAAGCTATCGATCTTCGCCTGGTCTTTATCAACGCAATTCACACTCCAACCAAATTCCGAAAAACAGACCGCCGAAACCAAGCCGACATAGCCCGCCCCGATCATGCAAATGTTCACAGTGATGTTCCTTTAAATTTTTGAAACGAAATCTTTTTGTCTATAGCCTTGAATGTAAAGCAGTGCCGTCAGGTCGCCGTGCTGGATTTGCACGTTAGATTTGGCAGCGACGACAGGTTTTGCGCGAAAGGCAACACCGCAGCCTGCGGCCTCTATCATGGCAAGATCGTTTGCGCCATCCCCGACAGCCATGACATCGGCAAGGGCGATTCCGGCGGAAGAGGCCTCTTTCTCCATGGCTTCGAGTTTTGCGCCTCGTCCAAGAATAGGTTCCTCGACGCCTTTAATTGCGGCATTCTCGAAAATGAAGCGATTGGCGTAATCGACATCGAAACCGGCGCGCTCCGCCACGGCGCTCGTGAAGAATGTGAAGCCGCCCGAAACGAGAACGGCGCGGCCGCCATTCGCGCGCATCGTTACCGCCAGTTCCCGCGCTCCCGGCGTCAAGGAGATCCGCCTTTCGAGCACGTCACGAAGCCGTGCTTCAGGAAAGCCGCGCAGCAAAGCGATACGCTCCCTAAGCGCGTCCTCGAAGACAAGGTCTCCGCGCATCGCGCGCTCGGTGATTGCTGCGACCTTCGGACCAATTCCAGCCTCCGCCGCGACCTCATCGAGACATTCCTGCTTGATGACGGTAGAATCCATGTCGGCAACGAGCATACGCTTGCGTCGTCCGACAACAGGCTGGATAAAGCTGTCGATCGGCGCGTCGGCGGGGATGCCGGCGAGGGCGGCTTGAGCTTCTTTTATCGCCTCGGGAGATTCGGGGTGGAAAGAGACGTCGCAGGCTTCCGGCGAGAGCCAGAAAGGCGGGTGGCCGGCTTTGACGGCGATGCGCAAATCCTCCGCCATCGAAGCCACGAGATCGTGCGAGCCGTTAGCACCGATCAATGTTAGAACATAAGACATAGCTGAGAAAACGCCCTTCATCATGACCGGGCCAAAACCGGAACATCATCTCACCCTTATCGCAGGACCGACCGCGAGCGGCAAGTCCGCTCTCGCGTCAAAGCTTGCGCGTGAGCGCGGCGGGGTTGTGGTTAACGCCGACTCCATGCAGGTCTACCGCGAGTTGGAAATACTGACGGCCCGGCCAAGCCAGGATGAGATGGCCCTGGCACCGCATCGGCTCTACGGGTTCCGTCCTGCGCGCGCGCCATACTCGGTCGCGGCCTGGCTCGATGACATCGCACCACTGATCGCCGAGGCGCGGCATGGCGGTCCACCGCTTATTATCGTTGGTGGCACTGGACTTTATTTCAAAGCCTTGCTTCACGGGCTCTCTCCGGTTCCGGAGATACCGGAAACCGTGCGAGATCACTGGCGCAAGCTCGCCTCGGAAAAATCCAGCGTAGAACTCCATGACCTCCTGCGCGCACGCGACCAGCCTATGGCCGATCGGGTCGCGCCATCCGATCCGCAGCGCATTGTTCGGGCCCTTGAGGTTCTGGATGCAACTGGCATGTCGCTTCTCGACTGGCGACTGGTCAAGGGACAGCCTCTCATTAGGGAAGATGAGGCAGAGCGGCTTTTTGTCAGTCCTCAGCGCGAGGTCCTGTATGCGCAATGCGATGCAAGGCTCGACCGAATGGTCGCCGCTGGCGGACTCGCCGAGGTCGAGCGTCTTGGCGCACTTGGGCTCGATCCTGCTTTGCCGATCATGCGGGCGCTCGGGGTGCGGCCTTTCCTGGCTTACCTTGGCGGTGTGATCGAATGGGAGGCAGCCTTGCGCAATGCGAAAACGGAGACGCGGCGATATGCCAAACGCCAGCTGACATGGGCTCGGAGTAATATGATTTCGTGGAAATGGAATTATTTGTAATATTAGAAAAAAATGCAGCGCAAAAACATGCCTTATCGATCTTAAATTCGATTGACGCTCAACGGCCCGCACCTTATGTGTTAAATCCGATATCAAACATGCTCAGAAAACGATCCCGGCGATGATCCCTTATTGTGCAGGTGTTAATTTCGCCTTGCTCAGCCGGGTACGCCACCAACCCAGTGGGAGTACATGTCATGGCTCGCATCATGACCGGCGCGCAAATCGTGCTGGAAGCGCTTATAGACCAAGGTGTCGAGGACATATTCGGCTATCCTGGTGGCGCGGTGCTCCCAATTTACGACGAAGTTTTCAAACAGAACCGAGTCCGTCATGTGCTCGTGCGTCACGAACAGGGCGCGGCACACGCGGCGGAAGGCTTCGCGCGCTCGACCGGCAAGGTTGGAGTATTTCTGGTAACCTCCGGTCCAGGCGCAACGAATGCCGTCACAGGCCTTACGGACGCGCTGATGGACTCGATACCCGTCGTCTGCATCACAGGGCAGGTTGCGACACATCTTATCGGCAGTGATGCTTTTCAGGAATGCGATACGGTCGGCATCACGCGCCCTTGCACGAAGCATAATTATCTCGTTCGCGATGTCGAGGATCTCGCCCGAATCCTTCACGAAGCATTCTATGTGGCACGCAGCGGACGTCCTGGTCCGGTTGTTATCGATATTCCCAAGGACGTGCAATTCGCCAAAGGCTCTTACGTAGGGCCGAGCCGGGTTCTGCATAAAACCTACCGCCCGCAATTGAAGGGGAATGCAACCGCGATCCGCGACGCCGTGGAGGCTATGGCTAATGCGAAGCGCCCGGTCTTTTATACCGGCGGCGGCATCATCAATTCGGGTCCCGCGGCCAGCCAGCTCTTGCGAGAACTGGTGGAGTTGAGTGGGTTTCCAGTCACATCGACGCTGATGGGGCTCGGCGCATTTCCAGCTGACAATGAGAAGTGGCTTGGGATGCTGGGGATGCACGGAACTTACGAAGCCAACATGTCGATGAATCAATGCGACCTGATGATCAATATCGGCGCCCGCTTCGACGACCGCATCACCGGCCGGCTTGATGCGTTTTCACCCGGTTCGAAAAAAATCCATGTCGATATCGATCCGTCGTCGATCAACAAAACCGTTAAGGTGGATATCCCGATCGTCGGTGATTGCGCCCATGTGCTTGAGGACATGTTGCGTGTTTGGCGCGCGCGCGCGCCGCAGCTTGACAAACCGGCCCTGAAGAAATGGTGGGCGCAGATCGAAGCATGGCGTAGCCGGGACTCGTTGAGTTACAAGCAACGCTCCGATGTCATCATGCCACAATATGCGGTTCAGCGGCTCTACGAGCTGACGAAAGGCAAGGACGTTTACGTGACCACCGAGGTCGGCCAGCATCAGATGTGGGCTGCCCAATATTTCAAGTTTAACGCTCCCAATCGCTGGATGACCTCCGGCGGTCTCGGCACGATGGGCTATGGCATTCCTGCTGCCGTCGGTGTGCAGATTGCCCATCCCCATTCGCTCGTGATAGACATCGCGGGCGAGGCATCTGCCCTGATGACGATCCAGGAATTATCGACCGCCGTCCAGCACAAGCTGCCCGTCAAGATTTTCATACTCAACAATGAATATATGGGCATGGTGCGTCAGTGGCAGGAGTTGCTGCATGGCGGACGCTATTCCCATTCATATACGCATTCCCTGCCCGACTTCGTGAAACTGGCCGAGGCCTATCACTGCGTGGGGCTACGCGCCGAAAAGCCTGATGAACTGGACGATCTCATCAATGAAATGATCGAGACTCCCAAGCCTGTCGTGTTCGATTGCCGGGTTCATAAGCTCGCGAACTGCTTTCCAATGATCCCCTCCGGGGCTGCACATCACGAGATGCTGCTAGCGGACGATTTTCCCGATGACGACATCGAATACACTGTCTCAGAAGAAGGCAAGGCGATGGTGTAAGCCTCACGCTGCCATAACGCCAAACGTAAAGCTTTCCTGACGCGGTCCCAGCTTCCGCTACTACTACTACTACTACTACTACTACTACTACTACGCATCACATTGGTAAGTTCATGAGCGAAAAACAGCAAATCAGAGAGCAGCACACTCTGGCCGTCCTTGTAGACAACGAACCGGGCGTGCTGGCTCGCGTTATCGGCCTGTTCTCCGGGCGCGGCTATAATATCGACTCGCTCACTGTTTCGGAGACTGTGCAGGAAAAGCATCTGTCCCGGATTACGATCGTCACAACAGGGTCGCCCATGGTGATCGAGCAGATTCGCAATCAGCTCGAACGGCTCGTTCCGGTTCATGAAGTCACCGACATGACGGTTACGGGCAATCCGATCGCCCGTGAGCTGGCGCTTGTCAAAGTGGCCGGCAAAGGCGATAAGCGTGTGGAATCCTTGCGTCTCGCCGAGGCCTTCCGCGCCCAAGTGGTCGATGCCTCCACGGAGCATTTCGTTTTCGAGATCACAGGCCGCGTTACGAAGATCGATCAGTTTATTTCGCTGATGCAGCCAATCGGTCTTGTAGAAGTCGCGCGAACGGGAATTGCCGCGATAACGAGAGGTCCTGAGCCCATGTAGGGCATTTAGCCGGGCCTCGTTAGGTATGGACCCAATGGCTAGAACACTACGTGCTCGGCTTAAACGTTTCTATTATGGCTCAAGCCAGACAGCCCGAAACTTTCGCATCGCCTCGCTGATCTTCGAAATCGTGATCATGGCCTTTTTTGTTGTGGCCTCGTTTCTACCTCATGATCTCTGGCTGATTATCGTTGAACTTGTCATTGCCGCTATTCTGCTGGCTGATTTTGTTGCGCGATGGTGGATGAGCGAACCGCCCAAAGCCTATTTTCGCCGCTTATCGACCTGGGCAGACATTGTCGTCTTGGTCACGCTCATTCTCCCAGCATTTTCTCAGAACCTCCTTTTTCTGCGCGCCGTTAGGGCGGTTCGCATTTTCCGCTCTTACCATTTGCTCCACGAGCTTTACGGCCAATATGCTTTCATAAAGAAGAATCGCGACGCCATTGAAGCCTCGATAAACTTGGTGGTTTTCATCTTCGTGATGTCCGCCATCGTCTATGTCATCGAAGTCGATCGTCACCCCGGCATCAATAATTTCGTGGACGCGCTGTATTTCACCGTCTCCACGCTCTCGACGACGGGTTTCGGCGACATCACGTTTAAAGATATGCAAGGCCGCCTCCTTTCGATCGTGATCATGATCGTTGGAGTCGGACTCTTTCTACGGCTTCTTCAAGTGATCTTCCGGCCCGCCAAAATCCGACATGAATGTCCACAGTGCGGACTGTTGCGCCATGAGCCGGATGCTGTGCATTGCAAACATTGCGGCCAGCTCTTGCATATCCAGACCGAGGGTAGTGACGGCTAGAACGTAATCCGCAAAAGTGGAAACCGGTTTTCCGGAAGGATTATGCCAAGACAAAAAAGTTACAGCACCGTTCTGATGGAGTCGGAACGGATCAGGCTGCTATAACAAGATCAGAAAAAGTGGATGATGGTTTCCTTGGAAAATGCTAGCGCGGAGCGGCTTTGACATTGGGGGCTTGCCGCGCCAGGCTAGCGCTCTTTACCTGTCAAATTCGCTCACCGCCCAACAATCAGGCAGCACTCAAGGTCGGCGGGAGAGAAAATCGAGCACAGCTTTCTTGTGACTGAGTTCGCCAACACTTTTCATGTGATCGCGTCCGGCGATATCAAAGGCTTCCGCGCCGGGAATGATCGCGGCAAGCTCTGCAGCGGAGCCGGCAATGACGTCTTCTGTTCCAACGGCGATCAGAACCGGGCACACAATTGTCGCAAGCTGCTCGGGCGCGATCTTGTCACGCGACGAGCGTATGCAAGCGGCAAGGGCGCGGCGGTCGCCTCGCGTCTGTTCCGCGAATACACGGAAACTGCGAGCCGCGTCGTCCTTGACTTCCTCCGCATTCGGCGCTTCAAGCGCGGCCGCGATCGGGCCGGGCGCGCCCACGCCGCGAACCATATTGATGCCGAGTCCGCTGAAAATGGCGCTGCGTACACGCTCAGGATGAGCGAGAGTTAAAAAGGCCGCAATGCGGGCCCCCATCGAGAAGCCTATCACATCCGCACGGCGAATACGGAGGTGATCAAGCAGGCGGCGGACGTCTTCGGCCATGATGGACGATCCATAATCAGCCGGATCATAGAGCTTTTCGCTTTGTCCATGTCCGCGATTGTCGAGTGCAACGATGCGAAAACCGGCATTGATCAGCGTCTTGATCCAGTTCGTATTGCGCCAATTGACGGTGCTGTTGGAGGCGAAGCCGTGAATGAGCATAATGGGCTCGCCCTTCCCCTCGTCGATATAGGAGATCATAACGCCGTCGGAATCGAAGCGCTGCATAAATAAACCTCATGAAATCTGCATGTCAGTCAATGATGGAGTGTGCTGTAAAGGCTTGGGTATCATCGCTCCGCGAACCTGCCGCATTCCATCTTTTATGCATGGTTCGTGAGAAAAGCCACACAACTAAAGAGTAAAACAAGCAGTTCTGTATCACGCCAACTGCTGAGCTCGCGTCTTGCGTGCGCTTTAACGCGCATTAATGAGCCAGATAACACAAAAACCCGCTAACGCCCTGAAGGTTCCTCATCTTCGAGGAAGATGAGGCGTGGAACAGCGTTCGCTTCACCAATCGTATGCACGCGCCGGTAGAAACAGGATCTACGATTCGTGTGGCAGGCGAGTTGGCTGCCTTCGACCTCTACGCGCAACAACAAACAATCCTGATCGCAATCGGTCCGGATCTCCAACACACGCAGTACATTGCCGCTAGTGTCGCCCTTGCGCCAAAGTGCCCCGCGCGACCGGCTCCAAAAATACGCTTCGCCTGTTTCGATCGTACGCGCCAACGCCTCACGATCCATGAAGGCGACCATCAAAACATCGCCCGTACTCGCCTCCACCGTCACCGCCATAATGAGACCTTTTCCATCGAATTTTGGAGTGAACGCTGTTGTCGTCTCTATTTTTTTCTTCGGCAAAATGGCTCCTCGGCAGCAGGGGGTGAGTTGCAACAGGACAAGCAATGCATCGATCCCAATACGCGCCGCCGTCTTCTGTTAAAATTGACGCTGCAGTAAAGACCTTACACTGATGCGTGAACCTTATGGCTGCGTCACTGAGGGAGTGGCTCGAATGAAATTTGCAGACGCCGCTTACAGCGTCC
>CAYVJO010000092.1:0-8700 GCA_964451735.1 uncultured Hyphomicrobiaceae bacterium
TCCTAATCTCCCGCCGGGAACATACTGGCGCGCACCTGTGCGCCTCAACATTCAGGGAAGCTTCTGGCTGCCGAATACGGGCTACGGTGTTCTGAATGCGAGAATGACAGCCTATTTCGAGACGCAGCTCTTTTATCTGACGGGCGGCGATAAGACGAGGAAACTGCTTTTTTATTGCCTGAAGGATTGCTGGATGTCGTGGAATGCAGCCAAGCGTGCCGTGGCGCTCGGCCATACGAATGTTATCTGGTATCCGGCAGGCACCGACGGATGGACGCAAATAGGCGGTTTGCTCGTCCCAGGGATGCCGATCGAGCCAGATACGGTGCTTGATGAACGGGCCCAAAATCCGGTCGGAAGGGAGCGATAGGCCGCAAAAGCCGTTTCAAGACACCGCCCCGTCAATGGCCAGGTGTCAACGCATCAGAGGCAGGCGGTCTGGTCAGGAAAGCGGAAAGGCTCGGTTATCGCGCAGGTCAGCTCATCGGTTTACGGAAGCGGACCAGAGTAAACAGCCCCATAGGCCAGAGCGGTTTACACTCGATCAACGATAAATGGCGATTGCCCATGATCCGTTCAATCGGAAAAATCGGATGCCAGCCCAGCCTATCAGAATAAGGCGCCATCTTGCGCTCCATCCAGCCGCGCAGTCCGTCGTCCTGGCTGAAATGATTGACGACCATGACTTCGCCTCCAGGCGCGCAAACCCGGTCCAATTCGGCGAGGACTTTGTCGGGATCCGGCACGACCGTCATGACATACATGGCGACAACCGTATTGAACGATCCATCGGGGAAGTCCAGATCAGCCGCGTCCATTTCACGAAGCGCGGAGACATTGCGAAGGCCGCAACGCTCCACGCGTTCGCGCGCCTTGGCCAGCATGTCGGTTGAAAGGTCGATACCCGTTATCTTCAGGTAAGGCGCGTAATTCGGGAGCGACAGTCCCGTTCCGACGCCAACCTCCAGCACCTCTCCACGGCGCTGATTGATAAGCTCCACGGCTTTGCGCCGCCCGGCAGAGGCGATGACGCCAAATGTCCAATCATATATGGGGGCCCACCGTCTGTACGCCTCCCTGACTGATGTCAGATCGAGGCTTTTTTGCTGTACTGCCATGATTGCACCTTTTTACGCTCAACCAAGACCTTATCATCGCAGAGTGGCGTATGAAAACATTGCGTAGTGACGGTAGAGGGTGCTTGGCGGCGGCTTTGTGACTTGCGCCTTGCTTATCACTTCCGGTCAGGCCCGGCTTTCGCGATCCAGCCTCCGCCCAGAATGCGGGCCTGCGGTTCGCCGCTATCGTAAATGACACAGGCCTGGCCGGGTGATACGCCATACTCGCCTTGATCAAGTTGTACCGCCAATGCTCCGTCCCTCACTACAAGGGTGGCAGGCTGCGGAGGCTGAGTGGAGCGGATACGCGCCCAGACAGGGAGCCCCTCTACCGGTGTCTGATGCAACTCTTCATCTCCCAGCCAATTGAGCGAGCTGAGCGTAACTGTATGAGTGAGCAGCGCTTCCCGCGGCCCGACCTCCACAATGCGTCTCTCCGGGTCGAGACGCACCACGAATAGCGGCTCGCCGGTAGACACGCCAAGCCCGCGCCGCTGGCCGATCGTGTAATTGATGATGCCGTCGTGCTGGCCAAGCCTGTGCCCATCGATGTGAACGATATCGCCCGGCTCACTGGCTCCAGGATGGAGCCGCTCGACGATCTTGTTATAGCGCCCGGTCGGAACAAAGCAAATATCCTGGCTGTCCGGCTTTTGTGAAACCGGTAGGCCAAGTTCGGCAGCGAGAGCGCGGGTTCTCTCCTTGCGCAAGGGCCCGAGAGGAAAGCGCAGAAATTCAAGCTGCTCTCTCGTTGTCCCAAAGAGGAAATAGCTTTGATCGCGCGCCGGACCAGCGGCACGACGGAGCGACCAGCCTCCCGCGCTGGGCATACTTGTTACGTAATGGCCTGTCGCCATGACGTCTGCCGAGAGATCCTTCGCGGTTTCAAGCAGGTCCTTGAACTTGACCGATTGGTTGCAGGCAATGCACGGAACAGGCGTTTCGCCATTGACATAGCTTTTTGCGAAAGGCTCCATCACTGCGCGCCGGAAGCGGTCTTCATAGTTGAGAACATAATGCGGTATATCCAACATTCCCGCGACCCGACGCGCGTCGTGAATATCCTGCCCGGCGCAACAAGCGCCTTTACGGCCTACAGCGGCGCCATGATCGTAAAGCTGAAGGGTGATGCCGATCACATCGTAGCCTTCGCGCTTGAGAATAGCGGCTACGACGGAAGAATCTACGCCGCCCGACATGGCGACGACAACACGGGTCTCGCTTGGCGCACGGTCGAGCATCAGGCTGTTGAGTTGAGGCTTTCGGGCAGCGCCTGTAGCCGCCTCGGAGGCAGAATTATGGGACGTGTAAGTCATCGATCCTGGATTGATCACGCATCATGAATACGGGAATACGATCTTATATACGCAAGCATATAAGATGGCGTACCACAGGAGCAAGGCCGGACGAACGAGCAATTTGCCCTGGGAAGCTTCATAGCGCATGGCGCGGCTGGATCGTTTTTTTCACGCCCCTGGATATTTGATCTGGGACTGAAACTGAACAGCTTTTTTTGATGCCATTTCCGTTGTCAAAAGACGTATTTCCACAGCCTGCTGGTTCATCAACTCAAACTGTCGCTTCAAATAAGCGGTTTGAAGGCTAAGAACGTCAGGAACCGTTTTTGCAGATGCACAGCCTTGAGCGAATTCGACGTTATTTCGCAATGTTTTCTGAGCGAACTCCAACAGCTTGAAGCTGATAAGGGTTGCATCGTTCCGCGCATCTTCCATTGCGGTCTTGAATGTGCTCGACAGCTGATCGAACATCTCGAAAGTCTTATCGCTATGGTGCTCGTGTTCGGTCAATTTTTCCAGCACGTCCTCATGCAAGGCTTCTCTTGTCTTCAAAAGCTCCTCGTCAGCATCCGGGGGAGTCTGTTCAATATACTCGGGCTCGGGCAGATATTGATCTTCCTCACGCACCTCCGCCTCGGCGCTGTCGGGAGCGTAGTGATATACGGTATCCGGCTCAGGACCATCGTCGAGTGCGGCCTGCACCATTGCCTCCGGTTCGCTGGGGATTTGCGGTTGTGTCTCGCTTGCATCGGCGGCAAGTTTATCGTCTTCAATGTGTGGTTGAGTCCCGGTCTCTACAGACTCTACGGAGGCGGGCGTATTTTCATTGCTGACGACCGGAATCCCCTCAGTCGTAACCTGAACCGTGTCCGGTTCCTGAGAAGCCGGGGCTCCGGTTTGGATAGCGCCTTCCGTCGGCTCTGCATCGATCGTTATGCTGAGCGCTTGAGTGCCGGAAACGTTGGATGAGCTGGATGAAAGGGGATTACGCTGATTGGATTCGGTATCAGACATGTCATTTCCTCCTTGGCCATCGCTGATCATTCTCTGCGCATTATGCCAGATCGACGCGCGCCGATCTGGCATATTTTGTAGCGTCGCTGAGACAAGCTGGCCGATTTAGCTGTTTGGCTGAGCCTTCTGCGCAGAAACCGCTACGATACGAGCCAGTTCCTGAGCTTGCTGGGTGTAGGCTTCCATCTGGTTCCGGGCGAATTGCGATTGAATCTCAAAAACTTCCTTGACATCGCGCGCATTGGCCAACCGGGTCGCTACATCGAAACCTGCTTTAGCGTTCGCTTCGGCGAAGGAGAAAACTTTTTCGTTAACTTCTTTCGCACCGGAAGCAAACACTTCCGTAGACTTGCTGACCACGTCCTGTGCCTGGCGGGCGGCATCGACAAAACGGCCATATGCGTCCTTGACCTGGTCGAGGGAGCGGGAAGCGATTTCACGGACAGAAGATGGAACTTCGAATTCGGGGGTATATTGCATAATTAAAGCCTCTTTATTCATAGGGTTACCTCTGCGGGACGGATTGATCCGCTAGAGTGTGCATATTGTGCACTGCAACATAACTTAAATAGTGCGCAATGTTGTGCATTGCAACATATTTCGCGACGCAAAAAAAATCTTTTTCGGGAATATCCCCTATGTGTGGATCGAAGCCAAGTGATTTGATCGACACATCAAAATAAAGAAATATGCTGAATCATGTTTTTCGCAGGAAAAAAGGTTGCGCGGCGGCGCGCAAGCTTGTCAATGCGCACCGATCCGGTGTTCATGGCGGATAACAGTACAATTGGCTAACATGCCGTAAATCGATAGAATTGTGAGTTATGGAGACCGGGAACAGTGCGGGAGCGCTTCTTCCACTCGGTGATTTTTTGACGACTGAAGAGCCCGTGTGGATATGGGACGCAGTTGCAAAGCGTATTTTGTGGGCTAACCAGGCTGGGCGTGCATTCTGGGGTGTTTCAACATTGAAAGCACTTCAGACGCGGCGCTTCTCACCGAAAAGCAAATCTGTCGAGCGTCTTTCCTTGCTTGCCGCGAATCCGGAAGGGAGCAAGGAAACGGTCGAGATGCTGACCCTGAACGCCGCATCGGGCAGGCGGTCGCTTAAATGTCATGTGCAAGGTTTGCAGGTCGCAGGAGGACGGCCGGGACTTATCGTAAAGGCCCTCGACACTCCGAGTCAACGCGCACCCCGCGTTGGCCCAGCGAAATCCGCAGCCAGCGCGGCGCAACTCCCCCGCAAGGGCTCTGACATTCGGCGGGGACTGAGCAAATCCGACAACGACACTCTCAACGCCATCGCGGCCCGTCTCAACCCGGCCTCATCCATTGCGCAAGACGAGCAGTCACAACCAGGCCAGACAAAGGACATCTTCGAATTACGCGAGCTTTCTCATGAGTTACGCAATCCGCTCACGGTCATTCTGGGGTTTGCGGAGCGGATCAAATCGATTGCGCCAGAAGGACGTGCTCAGGCGAAACTACGCGCCTATGCGAACAACGTGATCGAAGGCGCAAATCTGGCGCTTGCGATTTTAACCGACTTTACCGACCGGGTTGCTGAGCCTGGCCATCTGCGGAGATCCTTGGAAAAGGCCGAGGTCAAGAGTGCGGCGGAGAGCTGCCTGCGTCTGATTACACCGCTCGCGAAGGGGGCCGGAATTAAAGTCGGGCGGCGCATGGAAGCCAATTTACCCCCTCTGCCAATGCCGGAGCGCGTTCTCAAGCAAATCCTTCTCAATCTGCTTATCAATGCCATACGTCATCATAAGACCGGCGGGTTGCTCAAGCTCGCGGCGCGCCGGCGCAAGGATAGGACGGTTCGTCTGACCGTCTCCGACGATGGAAAGGGCATGACAAAGAAAGCGATCAAAGCAATCATGCAGGGCAGGCCTGCGAGAGCTTCCGATGGGTCAGCGCGTGCAGGCGTGGGGCTTCCGCTCGTCAAACGATTGGTCGAGGAAGCGGGCGGCAAATTCGCCATCGAAAGCGGAAAGGGCAAAGGAACCAAAGTAGAGATCATCCTTCCGGTTGCGGCGTGACATCGCTTGCATCTGTTTTGGTGCGGTATAATCTCAAGCGTGAGGCGGATATACGACTAGCCCAGGCTCGGGCCTGGACGACAGGCAGCGCCCGGAAGAATTTCAGGACATGAGGGAACCTATTATTGTCCGAAAATACTTGCACGATAAAGGCCTGTAGCTATTTCCGATTTGATAAAATTGGCAAAAGCTATAAGTCCATGGAGAACTATAAATGGTGGTGGACCGCAGCAAGCGTGTAAGCGCTGCGGTCGTAATTGTCTGTAGCCGGATGACTGCCATTACGCGGGCTGCGTTTGGGAAGTCGGCTCTTGCGGCGGCGTCTGCGGGCGATTTCGCCGCTCGGTCATGAATTGGTCGAATTCAGCCTTGTCCTTGGCATGACGCAATCTTTGCAGAAAGTCCAAGAATTCTCTCTGTTCATCTTCAAGCCTGCGGAGCGTTTCTGCCCTGTATTCATCAAAGGCGGAATTGCCGCTTTCATTCCGCCGGAAGCGGCCACTTTCCCAGCCAAGGCGCTCCGAGCGCTCGCGGCTCCATTGACCCCAACGGCCTTTTCCACATCCCATCCGTCCACTCCAGATTATATAGCCAAGGATTGCCAGCCCGATAGGCCACCAAACGATGAAGCCCAGCACCATCACGGCAAGCCAGGCTGGTCTCCCATAGTCATCAAGTCTCGCGGCAAGTGCCATCAGCCCCTCACTGAATGTAAATGTTAGTTACATTTACATAAGTGGCTCCGCTTTCCGACCTTGTCAAGACAGTGCTTGGGAAAATTGCACAGGCCGAGCGTGCTTGTCGTGTCCGACCTCCTCCCTCAAGCGAACCCTGCGCGGTTGAGCTGCAACGCAACCGGCTCTTTCATGATTACGGCAGGCCGCGGTGCAAGTGTGGGATGAGCAGCGGTTGGCTGCATAACGCGATTGGCCGGAAATGTTATTTTGACCTCGGTGCCATGAAGGGGACGGCTTTTCAGCTCGAATTTGCCGCCATGCAGATCAATAAGGCCCTTGACGATCGGCAGCCCAAGTCCGCTGCCTCCCTCATTCGAGACGCTGGCAAGTGAGCCTTGGCCGAACGGGCTCAGCACACGGGGTATTTCCGCCGCCGGAATGCCCGGTCCTGTATCCTTGACGCTTAGGTAATGCTCTCCGCGGCGCGTAACACCCACGGTGAGTCTGATGGTTCCTTGTTGTGGCGTGAATTTGATAGCGTTGGACAGAAGGTTGAGGCAAATTTGCCGGATCGCCCGCTTTTCTGCCCAAAGCCGCGGCATCTCCTCAGAGAAATCCTCTATGATTTTCAAACCTTTGCTTTCCGCGCGAAGGTTCAACAACCGCCGGCAATCGTCCATTATATCGGAAAGCATGACCGGTTCTTCGCTCAGTTCATAGCGTCCGGCCTCGATCCGCGAAAGATCGAGAACCTGATTGATCAGATTGAGCAAGTGCTCGCCGCTATTATGAATATCTGCTGCGTAACTCCTATAGGTCGGATTTTCTATCGGCCCCAATATTTCCGACCGCATCATCTCGGAAAAGCCGAGGATTGCATTTAGCGGTGTGCGCAGTTCATGGCTCATATTGGCGAGAAATTTCGACTTGGCGAGATTCGCCGTTTCGGCACGCCGGCGTGCCTCGTCGGAGGCCGCTTTCGCCTGCTCCAACTCGCCGACCAGCGCGTCCTTTTCGGCGCGATATTCAAGCATCGCCAGGACAGTGCGGTGCAGACCGCTCGCAAGAAAGATCAGATAAACATGGATCCCGATCGCGACGGCCGCCAGCGCCCAGTAAAAAGGATGTTCGGTGAGCATGTAGCGTAAGACGAGCGCCGCCGTCATCGGTATCGTGCCTGCGTAAAGGATACGAAGCACTGTCGAGGCGAACATGGTCCGCATCGCCACAACGACCATGATCGTCGCGAATAGGAAGAAAAAAGCCGACCGCTGATCGTGGGGGGCAATATCGACAAAAACAATGCTCGCCCAGGTGGTTCCGTACAAAAATTCCGCCGCTGCGAGATAGCGCCGCCATAAGTCGCAATCAGCCTGTTTTTTGCTGAGCATCTGAAAACGGCGGCACAGAATTATGAGTATGCCCTTTGCAATAAATACGCTCGCCACCCAAAAGAGCAGTGCGTTGACTGGCGCCCAGGGCAAAAGCCCCACCGCCACGACGAGGGCGAGAATTGGGATTGCCAGAGAGGCCGTGAGCTGTGACCGCACGAAAATCGAAAGCAGCTCATGACTGAATTCTGGCCGCAGGCTCTGCGGCTTCGAGGCTGCTTGATCCGCCTGTTTGAACCCTTTCCAGACCCATGAAACAGCCAGAAGTTTCATGCGAGGCATGCGGATTGTGGCGGCGACTTGAGCACTCATACTCATTACCTTTTGCAACGCGGGTTGCAGATTTTGCACTATCGAGGGTACAAATGCCGAGGACCAGCCGCCACGTCTCCTATGCAATTGCAATCGCTAGGGGATTGGCAGAATTTTAGTGACCGAGGCGAACGCTTCGTTGACCTTTGTGTCAAAGCGGAATGCATAAAAGCGCGCACCGCTAACCCTAACCCTATTGAAGGGCCGAAAGGTAAATTCGGATTTAAGCATGGAACGAAAATCCTATGCAGATGCATTTCTTTCCGTTCACGCTTTAACGCCTGCGTAATTATTGGCCGCTCGGCGCATTTTTGCCGCAAGGGTTCGAGTACAGTGGAAAGCACGCAAAAGTCGAATAATTAAAAAATACAATCTTGACGCGAACCTCTGGCCCGTTCTAGCCCTATCTGTACATTTCAAACGGATGGACCGGATGGCTTGGCCGGAGCACAAGTCGCCTTTGCAGCGGCGCTTGAACGTCAGGTGGATGCGGTGGGCATTCTGGCGCTGCGTATTCAATGTCTTGCCCGCTGCGAAATGGCTCTCCTTTCCGCAAAGAAGCGTCGAGGCTATGTTGGTTGCGGAGGAGCTGATCGATCATTCGGTCACAACCGGCGCGGCGCGTCTCACCGAGTGGGATAACGCCTTTGCACAGCGCGCGCGTGTCAACGATAAGCGCTCGAATGTCGCTGGCTCAACGGATCCATGTCTTTTCCGGCGACAGATCGCGATAATCCCCCGCTGCGCCGTGCTCGGCCATGTTGGTGCCGCCATCAAGTCGGAGTGTGGATCGCTTCTGAACACCCATGCCTCGGACATACCCAACTGGAACCGGGCCAAGCCTA
>CAYVJO010000093.1:0-8581 GCA_964451735.1 uncultured Hyphomicrobiaceae bacterium
AGGCGATGATCAGCACGATGTACTGGGCCACCTGGGTCCATGTCACGCCGCGCATTCCACCCAACATTGAGCAAAGCAGAATGCCCAGGAGACCGAACCACACGCCCACTTCAAACGGAATTTGCAGCGCGCGCGCCGCTATCGTTCCTGTCGCGTTGATCTGCGCCGTCACATAGGTGAAGGACGCAACCAGCAGGATCACGACCGCGACGAACCGTGTCAGGTTACCGCCATAGCGGGTGCCTATAAAATCAGGCACGGTATAACACCCGAATTTACGCAGATATGGCGCCATCAGAGAGTTCACCAGCACATATCCGCCTGTCCAGCCGATCAGAAACGCCAGGTAACCGTAACCGCCGAAATAGATGCCGCCGGCGAGCGCAACGAAAGACGCGCCGGACATCCAGTCCGCCGCAGTCGCCATGCCATTGAAAACAGGAGGCACTTCACGGCCGGCGACGTAGTAGGCGTCAACCTGCATCGTGCGCGATAGCCAACCGATCACCGCGTAAATGACAATCGTGAAGCCAACGAACAAAATCCCGATCGTCTGCGCGGTGACGCCAAATTGTTCGAGTACCGCCATTATCGCAAAAAATACCAAGAAGCCTAACGTGTAGTAGGCATAAATTCTTGGCAGATTATCAATAAAGGTCCCTTTTTGAGCCATTGATCCCCCCTATTCTTCTTCCGAATATCCGGCTGAATTATCAATGCCGTCCTGAATCCAGTTCTGGATAAAGATCAGCAGCACGAAAGCAATCAATGATCCTTGCACGACCATATAATAGCCTAAGGGAAAGCCCAGAAACTGATATTGATCGAGTTCCTTGGCATACCAGGGGGCTAAAAACGCAAATACAAACCACAGTAACAAGACGATCCAGTTCAAAGCCGAGGTCCGGCTCCAGTGTTTGCGTTCAATATCCGTAAGTCCGTTAGCCATCTTTCCTCCTTCGTGCGAGACCTGCTCCCGATTGATTAGATTATTGAGTAGCCAAGCGATTTAATATAGAGCCCAAATGGGAGTGCAGGCCGGACGAAAGACGTCACAAGTCTGCCCTCTCTAACACTAGCTACGCAAATATCACTATCCGTTGTCAACGCATCCTTTAGTCAAAGCAGCCTGCAAAGAATGGCGCCCGCAAGCGCGGCGGCTCCGACAAGAAAGGCGCAGTATTTTGAAGAAGTATCTCAATTGGTTGAGTGACTTGGCTCCCGAAAAACTATCCCATGCGCTGAAAACACGTTTTGCCAGCGAACCAATTTCAACGGTCGGGGAGCTTTCGGATTTCGTCCAGACGCGCTCCGCCTATGTCGCGCAGACCTCACTTTTCGGCTATCTGAAGGAGCGGATGGGGATCAGCTATCCGCGCTATTTTCAGGACGATGTGTTCGTGGGGTCGATCAGGACTGCGCAAATGGCGGTCTATCGTGCTTGTGCCGCCGACCTTGCAATATTCGCTGCGGCGTTTGTCGCGGTAAGCCGGGAGAGCGCTGAGGGTGAAGAAGAGGCATTGACCGCCAGCGATACGGCCGCGCTCGCAACAATGATATTCGATTACGCCATCAAGAATAGTGGCTCAGATCATGGCGACGACCCAGCGCCAGATATCGCAGCGTTCGGCGAGCGTGCAGCAAGGACGATATGGCGGCAGGCGGCGGTCATGGACAACGCCTTTACCGAAAGTCCACCGCGCCTGGTCCGCTGGGCGCCGATCGCCGACGAGCTGAAGCGCTTCGACACCGAGATCATCGTCAACTCCATCCGCTTCCGCTGGCGCGACATCCGGGAGCAATTCCGTAAGAGGGTTAAACCGGCCATGATCCGTGCGGATTTCCTGGCAGGCGGGCAAGAGGCACCGTCCGTTTGAGCAAAAGGCGGTAAAAGGATGTCCAAGCACAAGCGCGGATGGGCTCCCTTGTGCGAGGAGACTCTGTAGGCAGATAAGGATCGCGGCAGGCATCTGTCGGACAACAACGGAATGGCTGCTTACGTCAGTCAGGACACATCCCATCAAAATAAAAATCACGAAATACAACTTATGATTGCATCTCTGAGTGGAATCGCTTTGGCTCTGATCGCATAAACTTGTCCCACGCAAGTGAATCCGATCGGAAAGACGCCCGCCATGCCGCTTTTGAACCGCCCCAAAATCACCGCGCTTAGCCTTTTCGGCGCTCTGCTTTCCCTGTCCATTTCGAGCGCAACCGCTCAGCAGGCCGGACCACGATTCGAGCTTGGCGTCGGTTGGTCGGCGCTTCATCTTGATGACATCGAGTTCACCGCTGTTACGGATTTGCTCGTTACCGAAGTCCTCGATCATCAAAGCGATCATGACGGGCAACTCAACGGCTATAAATTTACGGGCGAGTTGTCCGGGCTTGTCCCGCATCGCCGCGGCGATTGGCTGACGACAGTGGCGGTTAAAGGATTTTACGCCCGTTATGAGGACGATCAGAATTCACGCTGTGTGTTCACGGATGATACGGATTGCGTCTATTTCCCGCTCGTCGATCCCGACCCCGATGGCGTTATTGGACTAGGGGGCGGAGCGGACGCATCCGGTGGCTTCTTCAGCGACTGGCAGATCTCTGTCAATCGCAAGGCGGTCTATTGGGGTGCAGCGGTCGAGTTGAACTTCGATCGAGATACTGTACAAGCGGTCAGTTTCAAAGACGCGCCGGCGCCTTCCGAGTCCTCGGCCTTTCAATGGCGCGGAGGCCTCTCGCTACGCCGGCTCACTCAGAAAACTTCGCTTTTCAGTGAAGATTTCGGCCCGACCCTTGACCCGGTGACATTAGACGACGATCTCGGCACATCCTATTACGGCGGCTATTTCGGCTTTACGACATGGAAGCCGCTAGGCGAGGGACTGAGGCTCAAGCTGGGCGGAGAAACAGGTCTGTATTATGCGGATACGGATTATAGGGGCGCCTATAGCGCAACAGCCAATCTCGGTGACGATACGCCCCTTTCACAATCTCTGGCTCTAAGCGACTCGGCGCCCGCTTTCATCGGCTCGCTGAATATCGCCCTTGAACGCAATTTCGGTACAGCAACGCTTGCGCTTTTTGGCGAGGCGGAGTGGTTGTCCTACGCTCCCAAGGTACTTTACAATGATACAGATCTGAACGGTGGCGTTCCATTCGACATTGTCGGCTTCCAGAACGGCACGGAACTGGGCGACGGTTCAGCTTTTTCCTACACGATCGGAGCTAAAGTCAGTATGCCGTTGCAATAGCTCCGGTCTATCCGCTTATGATCCGCGCCGCCATTTACGTTACATAGCGCAGGAAACTGCCCTCGTAGCCGCTTTTGCCTCTGTCTGCCCCCTCCTTCAAGGCGGGCAGATTTTCATTGTTCCGAATTCTCTCCGATTCCTGTGATACGCGAGCGGGACTCCGCAAACTCGCCCGTTTCATTTGCGCCGCTGTTTCTGAACCCGCCTGCCTCCACTCATTGACCCAAGCCACTCAAGCCTTTGAGCACCGTCCATGACATTGGCGTCACTGCTCGGGCACGATCACAAACAACGTATGAGGCTCTAAGGCTTCAAGCTTTTGTTTGATCGCGCAATCGGGCCTAAAACCGGCTTCCATTTGCGGAGTATGGTTTGGTTCGTTTCCTGTCGCGCGTTATATTCAATTTTAATGAAATTTATTTTACGCAATACGTATGCTTACAGAAGTAAAAAACGCGAGACTAGGAAATAAGAACATCAGATCAGATTATAACTCTATATTCATATAGTAAATTTACCAAATATTAAGTGCAGATTCGACGAAACCGTTACTCAAATATAAATTCATTACCAGTCCGCTAACGGAGCGGATGGCAAAAATAATCAAGTGAGTAAGGAGTTATTAACATGAAATTTCTCGTCATCGCCGCTTCTGCTTTCGCTTTTGCTGCAACTCCCGCTCTTGCCGGCGGATGGGGCGGTCACAATTATGGCGGGTCACCGCAATTTGCACATTCCTCTGCGCTGAATCTCGCCAAGCAGGTCGGAACGATTAATGCTGGCTTCAGCAAGGGCAGCGTAAATCAAGTCACTGGCGCTGCCGCCGAAGCCATCAATAAGTCGAAGTGCGGCTGCAAGGGCGATCAGACGGCTAAAGCAATGTCCAAGAACATCAGCTTCCAGGTCGGCACGATCAACGCCGGCAAGAGCATCGGTTCCGTCGATCAGTCGGCCATTTCCACCTCGCTCGCAAAGAACGTGCGCGGCTACTAATCCGGACGTCTTTTCGGCCGCTGGTGACATACACCGCGGCCGATCCCCCAAACAATCGGACGAACTGCCCGACCTCACGCAAGGAGGCCGAACCATGTCTTACACCTACGCCGCAAAACAGCTGACACTCGCAATTGGGCTTAGTCTCATTTCGACAGGAACGATTGCCGGTGGCTATAGCGGAAGTTCTGGAGCGTACTCCAGCATCGCCCCCCAAGAAGCACAAGCAATCTTGTCCTATGCCGATGTTTACCAGGACGGACAGTTCCGCGTCCGGCACAAGGAAACAGCCGGTGCGACCGCCAGTACCGATCCTAAGGGCGACACTGCGTTCGGCTATGGAAGCAGTGACACGCAAATCGAGTCCAGCGCTGGCGCCATAAGCTGGAAACGGTCCGTGCAACGTAGCGACGCTTACGCAAAGACAGGCTCTGCGAATGCGAATGGTTTTTCGGCAAGCTTTGTCAAAGTCCGCACGGGCGATGGAAAATATTATATTTTCAAAGGCTACGCCAGCACGAGCGCCACTGCGGGACCAGGCGGTACAGCCGCTAGCCGAACGGGAATTGCAAAGTCCGCCGGCGGACGTTACTGATCGAAAGCGGCCGACATCACAGAGTTATGCGAGGGTTCATCAAAGACGCATGCTTTGCGGTATGGCCGCCATATTTTTAGCTGTCAACGGGTTGAGCCCAGGACTAGCAAGTCTGGGCTCATTGAAACGACCTATGTGACTATGTGGATTTTTTTCAAAACTTTCAAAGTCGATATAGAGTATCGGACCGTAAAGTGCGAAGCGGTTTTCGAACAAATCCGATGCTGAGACAAATATGTAGAGCGCTACAGTCGATTCTGACTCAGAGACCCGCACTCTAAAGACCTATGATTAGAATTTGATTTTTGTGCCAGCGCCAATATGAAGCTTGTCAGAGCTCAGGCCGGTTGCTAACTCTTTGACGTATTCGCTAGAAACGAGACCATAGATGAGGGTTTGCTCGCTCCAACGATAGCTTACGGTCGCGGAGATTTCTGTTTCGCGATAATCGAAAACATCACCGATCTGTTCGATGCGGTCATGTCGGAACACCGCGCCGAATTCCCAATCCGGACTGGCTCTGTAAGCCAATGCGGCGCCGTAATGGATCTTGTCGCCCATGACCGCCAGGGTGCTTACAGGCTCGGTGTAGCTCCGGTCAACCTCCGCGAGGAATTGAAAGCGTTCGTGGGGCGTCCAAACCAGACGGCCATCGAAAAAATGCGAGGAGTCCTGGCCAACGCGCCGGTCGTCCGTCTGCCTGACATTGACCCGCCAGCCTGCATCGACCACCAGGCTCGGATGCAAGTTGAGCCGAAAACCGCTGATTGCCCAAAACTCAGTTGCGTCGCGATCTACGACAGTTTCGGCATTCTGCGTGTAATAGTCGAGATTGGCGCCCCCAAGCTCGCCATAGAAACCGATCCGTTCTTTTGGCCGGGCTATGAAACCGGAAGTCCCCTCGATACGCTGCACATTGAACTGCGACGCCCGCGCCAACAGAATGTCGAGCGGATCGGGGCCCGGCAAGCCAGAGTCATTGCCGAAATAGCCAATCTGGTCTGCCTTGATGCGCGCGAAACTCTCGAAATCCGGATCTTTGTAAGCCAATTGCCCGTATACGCCCTCATTGTCGCTGGCGACGAAGGATATCTCGTCTCTCAGGTAATAGCCGCCGAAAGTGGCTATGATGCCAGGCGCAATGGCGTAGGCGTTGTCGATGGCAGCTCCTGCATCCCATCGGCTGCTATTTTCGATGTCACCGTCATATTGCAGCAGAGTTCCACGTAGCGTCAGAGTGGTTGCTCCGGTATCTTTCAGGAAACCGAACACACCGGTTGCATTCGTCAGCCCGTAAGGCGAACCTTGCGGATCGAGGAAAAATTCATCGGGATTGGAGTTATAACCGCTCTCCATAGTCAAAGTCGGTTGAAAGACCACGCCTGGAGCGATCGTGTGTCCTAGGGCCGAAAGGTCTGCCTTGGGGGCGCCGACGCCGAGTTTTTTCGAGCTTTCATCAATCGATGCCCCTTGAAAGCGCCCCGCGCTCTGCTGCGCCACCGTTGGAGAGGAGCAGGCGCAAATGGCCGCTACCACGCTTATGAATGTCTTGCGCACAACGCCTCCTCAATTCCCCCACGCCAACGCGCCGAGCCATAGTCCGGTGTAAAAATCCTATGGGTTTCATCAGGCCAATAGGGCCCGTCACATGACGCGAATTTTATGGGAAAGTGGCCGGAGTCGCAAGAAACTGCAATCTAAAGTTGTATAAATCTGATACCTTATTCTATATGTGTTATTTTTGCACCAAGACGCGTTAATCTTGCCTTTGAAAATTCCGAAATCCGAATGCGGATAATGCAAGCGCAGTCCAGCCAACCATGAATAACACGCCCCCTGCCGGGATGATCGGCACGCCAAGCTCCACGCCCTTCAGAACGGTATAATAGATGCCTCCGGAGAACAGCCCGATCCCAGCCAGAAAGGCCACGCCTGAAATCTGCAGCATCGCTCCAGTCCATAAGCTGCGGCGTCCCTCCGTTGCGGCGAGCAGACCGGAAAGACCGAAAAGCGTGATCGCGTGGAGCATATGGAAAAGCTGGGCGGTGTCGTATATGTTTGCAGCTGCGGTTACATCCGCTATCCTGTTCAAGGCGTGCGCTCCATAGGCCGACGCGGCGACAGCCGTAAGTGCCAGTATGCCAGAAATGAAAAGCCAGATCCGGAATGACATATCCGCCCCTCAAGCCACGAGCGCATCCGGCGCAGGGGCGTTGTTTTTCAAAAGCTTGTAGGTGATGGAATCGAGTAGCGCCTCGAAGGAGGCATCAACGATATTGGGTGAGACGCCGACCGTGAACCAGCGGCCACCCGAATCGCGGTCATAGGTCTCGATCAGCACGCGCGTTACGGCGTCGGTTCCCCCCGTCAGGATGCGAACCTTGTAATCGACCAGTTCGATATCCCCGATATAGTCCTGATATTTGCCAAGATCGCGGCGGAGCGCCTGGTCGAGAGCGTGAACCGGCCCGTTGCCCTCGCCGACATTCATGACCACCTGCCCTGCGACGCTGACCTTCACGGTCGCTTCGGAGATGGTTACGAGCTGCCCGAGCGCATTGTGACGACGCTCCACCATGACACGAAAACTATCCACCCGGAAAAACTCCGGCACCTCCCCGAGCGTGCGGCGCGCCAGCAACTCGAATGATGCATCGGCCGCCTCATAGGCATAGCCCATGGCCTCGCGCTCCTTCACTTCCCCAAGCAGTCGGCCGATATGCGGATCGTCCGGGCTGAGGTGAATACCAATGCGGGCGAGTTCGGCGAGTATGTTCGACCGCCCCGCCTGATTGGATACAAGCAGCTTGCGACTGTTACCGACCGCCTCCGGAGGCACATGCTCATAGGTTCTTGGGTCTTTTTGAATCGCCGACACGTGGATTCCGCCCTTATGAGCGAAGGCCGACTCCCCGACGTAGGGCGCCGAGCGGTTGGGCGCTCGGTTCAAGGTCTCGTCGAGAAGGCGGGATGCATGAGTGAGGCGTTTAAGACGCTCAAGAGTAACGCAGGTCTCGAAGCGGTCGGCATAGCCGGGCTTGAGGAGAAGCGTCGGGATGATCGAGGTAAGATTCGCGTTGCCGCAGCGCTCGCCCAGGCCGTTCAGGGCGCCTTGTACCTGTCGCACGCCCGCGCGAATGGCGGCGAGCGTATTGGCGACGGCATTGTCCGTGTCATTATGCGTGTGTATGCCGAGCCGGTCGCCGGGCACGTAGCGCGTGACGTCGGAGACGATCGCCTCCATCTCATGCGGGAGCGTCCCGCCATTGGTGTCACACAGCACGATCCACCGCGCCCCCGCTTCAAAGGCGGCCTTCACACAAGACAGCGCATAGTCTCGGTTTGCCATGTAGCCGTCGAAGAAATGCTCGCAATCGATCATCGCTTCGCGTCCAGTCTCCATAACGGCGCGAACCGACTCCACGATGGAGTCCAGGTTCTCCTCTTTCGTGATTCCCAGGGCGACCTCGACATGGTAATCCCAGCTCTTGGCGACGAGGAAAACAGCGTCGGCTTTCGCGCTTAACACCTCGGCGAAGCCGGCGTCATTCGAGACGGAGCGCCCCGTCCGTTTGGTCATGCCAAACGCGGTGAGTCGCGCATTTTCCAGCGGGCGCTTCTCAGCAAAAAATGCCGTATCGGTCGGGTTCGCGCCCGGATAGCCGCCTTCAATGTAATCGAGGCCAAGGTCATCGAGTGCGCGCGCGATCAAGAGCTTGTCCTCCAGCGAGAAGGTCACACCCTG
>CAYVJO010000094.1:0-5499 GCA_964451735.1 uncultured Hyphomicrobiaceae bacterium
AGGAAGGCGTTGGTGAACTGGTTGAAATGGCGGCTGTCCGCGGGCGCCAGGCGAGGCCGAACATCAAGCTCGGCATTTGCGGGGAGCATGGAGGCGATCCAAAGTCGATCGATTTTTGTGAACGGATCGGCCTCGATTATGTGTCATGCTCGCCCTATAGAGTGCCTGTCGCGCGGCTCGCTGCTGCGCAGGCAACGCTCGTGGCGAAAGCGAGCGAAGGTTCGACGCCGAGCACCGACTGAGTTTGGCGGCTCATTAAGACTGGCACGGAAAGCGCTTGGCGAATCTTGTCATGAGCGCGGCGCGGACGTAGAAACGTAATTGGCGGCATACCTGCGTAAAGCACAGGTGCAACGCTAGGCGTGAATGCGTAGCGCAGGTGAAATATTTACGCACAATTTATGCTGTTATGCGGTATTCGAACTATCGGTTTGATGGCGCGCAGACCTATTCGGCAGATAGATGCGAAGGGTGAAGGCATGCAGGATGTTATCTACTTAGCGCTGTTTTTCGCAAGCTTCGCAGCTTGCTGGCTTGGCGTTATTTTATTCGAGCGCCTTTGAGGTCCATCAGTGAGCTGGGAATATATCATAGGCGGGATCATCATCGCGTCTTTGCTGGCTTACCTGCTTTACGTGCTTGTAAATGCAGAAAAATATTAAGGGCAAGACATGACGGACGACACGGCCCAGCTTCTGCTTTTCGCCGCCGTTATCGTCGCGCTTACACCGATCATGGGCCGTTATATGGCGCGCGTCTATGCAGGCGAACGCACTGTGATCACACCGATCATGGCTCCTGTCGAAAAGGCCATCTACCGTCTTAGCGGCATCAATCCCGACTCAGGCCAGCACTGGACACGGTATGCTTTCTCCGTGATTTTACTCAACATGCTTGGCGCATTGCTGTTTTACGCCATCCTGCGGTTTCAGCATGTCTTGCCATTGAACCCCCGCAGCTTCGGCTCGCTCGATCCAGGACTCGCCTTCAATACCGCGTTGAGCTTTGTCACTAGCACGAATTGGCAGGCCTATGCAGGTGAGAGCGCTTTGTCCTATTTCAGTCAGATGGCCGGCTGTACCGTCTTCAACTTCGTGAGCACGGCAAGCGCAATGGGTGTGGCCATTGCGGTTATGCGCGGCTTAACGTCAAGTCAGGCAAAAACGCTCGGTAATTTCCATGCCGATTTCATACGCACAAATCTTTATATTCTTTTGCCGATTTCTTTTGTCGTCGCCATTTTCCTGGTTCTGGAAGGCGTTCCTCAAAATTTAGGCAATTACATCAGTGCGACGACAGTAGAAGGCCGCGAGCAGATTATACCGCAAGGTCCAGTCGCCTCCCAGGTTTCGATCAAACTTCTTGGGACAAATGGTGGCGGTTTTTTCAACGCCAACGCTGCCCACCCTTACGAAAACCCGACCCCGTTATCCAATTTCGTGCAGACCGTACTGATCCTCCTCATTCCAGCCGCGCTCACCTTCACCTTCGGTGTGATGGCTGGCGACACGCGCCAGGGCTGGGCGCTGTTCGCGGCCATGGCTTTTCTTTTCTCTATTGGGCTCTTCGTTGTGTACACCTTCGAGGCCTCTGGTAACGTATTGCTCGCGAAACTGCCGATCGACCAGACGGCAGGAAATATGGAAGGCAAGGAGGTGCGATTCGGCACGGCTGGGTCCGCGCTCTTTATGATTGCTGCAACGACGACCGCAGCCGGGGCGACCAATTCGATGCTTGACAGCTACACGCCAATCGGGGGGCTTGTGCCTCTTATGAACGTTCAGCTTGGCGAGCTGGTCTTCGGCGGTGCCGGCTCGGGCTTTTACAATCTTGTGTTCTATATCGTTCTGGCGGTCTTCATTGCCGGGCTCATGGTTGGCCGTTCACCTTCCTATCTTGGTAAGAAAATCGAAGTTCGCGAGATCAAGCTGGTTGTCATAACACTGCTTGTCGTGCCTGTCGGGATGCTGCTATTGCCTGCAATCGCGCTGACGATCCCAGGCGCGGCCAAAGCGATCCAAGCCCCCGGACCGCACGGTCTTACCGAAATTCTTTATGCTTATTCCAGCGCAACAGCCTCCAACGGCTCATCTTTCGCCGGCTTCGATGCGGCAAACCCTTTCCACCTCACAGCGCAAGCATTAGCGATGGTCGCTGGACGCTTCGCCTTCATCATCGGCGGGCTGGCTATCGCCGGTTCGCTCGGGGCCAAACGTACAGCGGCTGTTTCGGTAGGTGCAGTGCCGACGCATACGCCGCTTTTCGTCATTCTCATGATCTCGGTCATTCTCATATTCGGAGCGATGAGCTTTTTCCCTGCCCTCGCTCTGGGGCCTCTGGCGGAACATTTCGAGATGCTGGCCGGCAAGAGCTTCTGAGATGCTGCACCAATCCGGACGGATATCGAGAGACAGAAGCGATCTGGGACTTTTCGACCCGGTCATCCTCCGTAATTCGCTCTGGCCGGCGGTCAAGAAACTGAACCCGGTCACGCTCGTCCAAAATCCCATCCTGTTCGTGATCGAGATCGTCTCGATCCTTGCGACCCTGTTTCTGATCTTCGAATTGCTCCAGGGCCAATCCCATGCGGTGATCCAGACGCAGATCACGGCCTGGCTCTGGATTACGGTGCTCTTCGGCAATTTCGCCGAAGCTGTTGCAGAGCAACGCGGTAAGGTCCGGGCTGAAAGCCTTCGCGCGACGCAGCAGGAGACGGCCGCCAAACGCCTCTCGCTCGACCATGGAATGGACTATGAAACGGTTCGCAGCCGCGACTTGAAAATCGACGATGTCGTCCTGATCGAGGCGGGAGATATCATTCCCGCCGACGGCGAGGTGATCGAGGGTATCGCCGCGGTGGACGAGTCCGCAATCACTGGCGAGTCGGCCCCGGTGATCCGGGAATCCGGAGGAGACCGTTCCGGCGTGACGGGCGGCACGAAATGTGTCTCGGACTGGCTAAAGGTTCGCGTTGCGATGCAGCCGGGCGGCAGCTTTCTCGACCGCATGATTGCGATGGTGGAGGGCGCAAAACGCCAAAAGACGCCTAGCGAAATCAAGCTTACGATCCTTCTCGTCGGGCAGACCATGGTTTTTCTGATGGTCGTTGCGGCGCTGGGGCCGTTTTTGCTGTATTCGGGCGCGGCCGTGCCCATGACGTTCCTGCTCGCTCTGCTCGTGACGCTCGTCCCGACCACCATAGGCGCTCTGCTTTCCGCAATCGGTATTGCCGGCATGGACCGGCTGGTCAAAGCCAATGTCATCGCGAAATCCGGACGGGCTGTCGAAGCCTGCGGCGACGTGGATACGCTGATCCTCGACAAGACGGGCACGATCACCTTCGGCAATCGCATGGCCTACGAGTTCAAGCCGCTTCCAGGCGTTCAGATGAGAGACCTCGTGGAGGCGGCTTATATCGCCTCGCTCAGCGATGAAACGCCTGAAGGCAAATCCATAGTCGAACTGGCGCGCCGGAAATTCGGCAAGGTCGTCGAAGACCCCAAGATCATCCGCTTCATACCTTTCAGCGCCGAGACCCGCATCAGCGGCGCCGATCTCAACCCCCACGGCGAAGTCCGCAAAGGCTCAGAAGACGCGATCCGATCTTATGCGAAAGTCGGGGAAAACTATCAGCTCTCCCGCATCATTCAGGATATTGCCCGAAGCGGGGGAACCCCGTTGGTGGTCGCCAAGGATCATCGGGTTCTCGGCGTCATTCATCTGAAGGACGTGATTAAACCGCATATACGCGACCGGTTCCAGCAATTGCGCAAGATGGGCGTTCGAACCGTGATGATCACCGGAGACAATCCTCTCACTGCCGCCGCGATAGCTGCCGAGGCTGGGGTCGATGATTTCCTGGCCGAGTCGACGCCTGAGCGGAAGCTCCTGCTCATCCGAAAGTATCAGTCGGAAGGCCGGGTCGTGGCCATGTGCGGCGACGGCTCGAACGATGCGCCCGCGTTGGCGCAGGCTGATGTAGGCGTCGCCATGAACGACGGCACGCAAGCCGCCAAGGAAGCGGCGAATCTCGTGGACCTCGACAGCGATCCGACCAAGCTGATCGAGGTGATCCGCGTTGGCAAGCAACTCCTCATCAGCAGGGGATCGCTCGCAACGTTTTCCATCGCGAATGACGTCGCTAAATTCTTCACGATCATGCCGCCGCTTTTCGCCACTATCTATCCCGGTCTTGACGCGCTCAACATCATGGGACTGCACAGCCCGCAAAGCGCGATGCTGTCCGCCGTGATCTTCAACGCTCTCATCATTGTCGCCCTCATTCCTCTCGCTCTCAAAGGCGTCGAGTACGAGCCGTCCAGCGCCGAAGCCTTGCTGGGACGTAATCTGGCCATTTACGGTATCGGTGGTATCGCGGCGCCGTTTTTATTCATTAAGGCGATTGACATGGTGATCGTCGCCCTGGGGCTGATATAAGGTGGATCGATGATCAAGGAGTTTCGTGTCGCTTTATTCCTTCTGATTTCGACTACGGTTCTCACCGGCCTTGCCTATCCCCTCGCGGTAACCGGCATCGCAGAATTGCTTATGCCGCACAAAGCCGGAGGCAGCCTCATACGCAACGCGCAGGGCGACCCCATCGGATCAGAGCTGATCGCGCAGAATTTCACCCGACCAGAATATTTCAGTCCTCGCCCCTCGGCGGTCAATTACGACTCGCAACAATCCGGTGCGACGAACGCGGCACCTTCGAGTAAGCGTTTAATCGAGAAAATCGTCGAACGGATGGAAGCGGCCCGCGCCGGGCTCGGTGAACGTCAGATCCCCATCGACATGGTTACTGCCTCGGGCAGCGGCCTTGACCCGCATATTTCTCCCGCCGCCGCGTATATGCAAGCGCCTCGCATCGCCGGGTTGCGCAACATGGCGGAGGGCGATCTTTGGACTTTGATCACCGCGCAGATCGAGGACCGCACCTTCTCGGTTCTGGGTGAACCGCGCATCAACGTGTTGAAGCTCAATCTTGCGCTCGACCGGCTTCCGAAACGCGATGGCGCCGTCCAATAACGGTGTCAACGCGGTGCGATCGAAAGGGGCTGGCTTTTGACCCCGTCGCCGGCTAAGTCAATGCGCTTTCAACGCAGCGGGGATTTTCTTGCAGCTTTTCATCGAGATTTTAACCGGGGTTACTCTGCCGATTCTTGCTTTGGTCGCTATCGGCTATATCGCGCAGCGCCGGATGAACTTCGACGTCTCGACGCTAACCCGTTTGCAGCTTTACGTTCTGCTACCCGGCGCGCTCATTTATTTTCCCTACGCCGCAAAATTGCCGCTCGACGCAGCTTGGCCCGTGTTTTGGTTTTCACTCGCGCATTTCGCGTTTCTGTTCGCGTTTGGCTGGGGGATCGCAGCGCTCCTGAGTATGAACCGGGCCTTATGCATCCTGATGGGGTCCGCCGCTTTCTTCTCGAATTCGGGCAATTACGGCATCCCGCTCATTCAGCTCACTTTTCCAGATGATTATCTGTTCTATCAGAC
>CAYVJO010000094.1:5509-8504 GCA_964451735.1 uncultured Hyphomicrobiaceae bacterium
AGCTTGCACTCCGTCTTGATCGCGCCGCTTGCCGTATTGGCTTTCGGCGCATTTGCCACGGAGGAAAGAAGCCGGCGGGGCATCCTGCACGAAATATTGGGCAGTCCAATCCTGCCCGCGGCCACGCTCGGCTATGTGCTGAAAGGTTTCGGTGTCGCTTTGCCTTCGCTCTTGGAAGTTCCCTTGAAACTGATCAGTGAAGCCTTTACGCCCATAGCGCTCCTGCTTCTAGGCGTTCAACTCGCGGCGATAAAGGGTAGGATCGACCGCCTTCCTCTCTTTCTAGGCATTGTACTGCGAATGTTGGTGGCGCCTGCAACCGCCTGGGCATTGGGGCTGCTTCTCGGTTTTCAGCCAAATCTGATTGCCTTCTTCGTGATCAGTTCCTCCGCCCCGGTCGGCATTCTGCTCGCAATTTTCGCCAGCCAGTACAATGTCCGTCCCGGCTTGACTGCAATGATGGTGTTCCTTTCGACTGCAATAAGCGCATTGGCGGTGACAGGATGGGTTTACGCCGTGCGCTTTGCCGGCTTGCAATGAGGTGCCGCAAGCCGCCGTTCACGTCAATTTGACAACAAAAACGCGCATTCCGCCAATAGTCCGTATTGCCTGGGCGAGAAATTGGAGACACTCATTTTCGACGGCCCAATCTTAAATCAGGAGGGACTTGAGATGAAAAGCCTTGCTTATCTGTTGATTGCCTGTTGCCTTGTAATATCAGGAGCGGCCTTTTCTCAGGATGGTCCGATCAAGCAACGCCAGGCGCTCATGAAAAAGACAGGCGATGCGGCCAAACTTTCCGGTCAGTTTCTCAAAGGCGAAGTCCCTTATGACGCCGCCGCTGCCGCGGAAGCCATGAAAGCAATCGCCGGATCGTTGGACGAATTCGTGACGCTTTTCCCGGATGGCTCCGCGGAGGGGTCCGACGCAAAGCCGGAAATCTGGCAGAACAAGGCGGATTTCGACGCTTATGCGCAGGAGACGAAGAAAGCGAGCCTGGCCGCCTCGGAGGCCGCCGCGGGAGGTAAGGAAAGCTTCCAGGCAGCGTTTGTGACAGTCGGCCAGAATTGTAGAGGCTGTCACGAAAAATACCGTGTGGCGAAAAAATAGGAGCCTTGATGTACCGCCTTATCTCCGCATTCTGTTTGCCCATCTACCTCATTTCGGCCAGCGCTATGGCGCAAAATTCGAACGCTCAAGCCTATAAGCCGAATATCGAGAATGGGCGGTACATGTATATTGCCGGCGGGTGCGCGTCATGCCATGCCGCCCCTGCCTCGTCGGCATGCGACGATCCCAAAAACGCCGACGATCTGAAGCCGGTCGGCGGGCGCTGCCTGAAGACGGGCTTCGGCACGTTCTATTCGCCGAATATCACGCCGGACGATGAAACGGGCATCGGCCGCTGGACGGATGAAGATTTTGTCCGCGCCATGACGGAGGGCGTATCGCCGGCGGGTGAGAATCTCTACCCTGCTTTTCCGTACACATCCTATCGGAATATGAAACAAAGCGACGTGCTTGATCTTTTCGCTTATATCAAAACGCTGGAGCCGGTTACATCCAGCGTTCCCGACCACGATCTTTCCTTCCCCTACAGTATTCGCAGTGGTCTGAGTTTATGGAAGGCTCTTTATATGTCAGGCGAGCCAATGAAACCCGATCCGTCGAAATCTAAGCAAGTGAACCGCGGGGCTTATCTCGTGGAAGGGCCTGGCCATTGCGGAGAATGTCATACGCCGCGAGACAATTTTGGCGGCATGATCGTGAGCGAGCGGCTTGCCGGCGCCCCCAATCCTGACGGAGAAGGCTTCATCCCGAACATTACCCCGCACGAAACCGGGATCGGCTCGTGGAGCGAAAAGGATATCGTTTACGCATTCCAAACCGGTTTCCTTCCCGATGGTGATGTCATAGGCGGCACCATGGCCAAGGTCCAGAGGAACATGGCCAAGCTCACGAAAGCCGATCTTGAAGCCATCGCCGCCTATTTGAAATCGGTTACGCCCGTCGAGCGCGCGCGCCCGCAAAAGAATTGACCGACAAGTCACGCCCATAATCCCTCATCACCCACGGGGGTGACGAGGGAGGAGCACAGTTGGGTTTAATCTCGCCTCCATCGGAAATATGGCGATGTCCGCAATCTGTGATCGGTCGTCTCTGTCGAAGGACTTTTTATAATGGCGGAGCATTATCTCGATGTGACAGGGCTGAGCTGCCCATTTCCTATATTGAAAGCGCAGAAGATGCTTCTCACCATCCCACCAGGCGAGACGCTCGAAATTCTCTCAACAGACCCAAACGCTTTCATTGAATTTCAAGCATTCTGCGAAAGCTCTGGCCATGAGCTGCTCGACATGGCGACGATCGAAGCCGAGATTTACCGTTTCGTCATCAAGAGGGCGCACGAAATGCACACAAACGCGCCGCTCTCGCGCGGTACGTTATTGAAACAGCCGCTGCATTCCCCCAATTATGAATGTTCGCAAAAGAATTTGCCTCGCTGACAGTCTCCCCTAGTCAGCGTCTTGCGAGAAAGAACTTTACATTCAGTCAATTAGGCTATACGCGACACGCGCTGGTTTGCTTAGCGAGCGGCGCAGCATCAGTCTCAACGGTATCCAGGAGGATTCATGGGATGGAGAAATACCGCAGCGCGGCAGACCTCATTCAGATCAAGCGGCCCGACCGCCCGGTTCTAGCCTTTCGTCCGCACGCCATAAAGCGCGCAACACGCTGGTTTTTGGAAAATTTTCCTGGACGATGCCTTTATGCCGTTAAGGCAAACGACGCACCGCATGTCCTCCAATCCTTGTATGCAGCAGGCATTCGCAACTACGATGTCGCATCGCTGCCTGAAATCGAGAAAACCCGGTGTTTTCCGGGCGCGCGCACGCATGTGATGCACCCGATTAAATCGCGCGAATTTATCCGCCGTGCCTATTTCGATTATGGCGTGCGCTCCTTCGCGCTGGACTGCCTGACGGAACTGGAC
>CAYVJO010000095.1:0-8471 GCA_964451735.1 uncultured Hyphomicrobiaceae bacterium
GCCAAACTCGCGGGCCGCACGCATGGATCTGTTGAAGGCCACATAGGCGCGGTTCGATTTCGGCGCTGTCGCCAGGTAGAGCGCGGCCTGCGCCAACGCCAGTTCTCCTTCTGGCGAGCCGAGGAAATCATAAGCGTCCTTAGCGGCGTTGGTCACCACGAGCGCCTGGGGATCGGCCAGACCGATGTCCTCCACGGCCATGCGCACGAGCCTCCGCGCAAGGTAAAGCGGGTCCTCGCCGCCGGCCAGCATCCGGGCAAGCCAGTAAAGCGTCGCATCCGGGTCGGAGCCGCGCACCGATTTATGCAGCGCGCTGATAAGATCGTAATGACCGTCGCGGTTCTTGTCGTAGAGCGGTGCCCGGCGCTGCACGATGCGGGCCAGATCCTGAGGATCAAGCGGTGCGCCCTCATTGCCGCCCAGAGCAAGAACGCTCTCGGCAAGATTGAGCAAGGTCCGTCCGTCGCCGTCTGCCATGGCGATCAGAGTTGCGCGCGCTTGCGACGTGAGCGGAACGGAGCGTTTCTCCACCGCCTCGGCCCGCTGAAGCAGCGTTTCGAGCGCGTCCTCATCCAAACGCCGGAAAACGAGAACGCTCGCCCGGGACAACAGCGCGCCATTTAGCTCGAATGATGGATTTTCGGTCGTGGCGCCGATCAGGATGATGGTCCCATCCTCGACAACGGGCAGGAAGCTGTCCTGCTGCGCGCGGTTGAAGCGGTGGATTTCGTCCACGAAAAGCGCGGTCCCCCGGCCCATGGCGGCGCGTGCGCGCGCTGCCTCGAACAGCTTGCGAAGATCCTGAACGCCTGAGTATATGGCCGAAATCTGCTCGAAATGCAGACCAGCCTGCTTTGCCACGAGCCGCGCGACTGTGGTCTTGCCCGTGCCTGGCGGCCCCCAGAAGATAACGGATCGCAGCCCGCCCTTGTCGAGCATCCGGCGCAGAACGCCGCCCTCGCCCAGAAGATGATCCTGGCCCGCCACGTCATCGAGCCTGCCGGGGCGCAATGCGTCAGCGAGAGGACGCGGCGCGTCTCGGTGGAGGCCGGCGGCTTCGAACAAATCACTCATAATTTATGATAGAGCCGCACGCATTGGCCCTGCAAGAGCCGCGATCAAGAGTGCTGATATCAGCCCCGTAAATAGAGGCTCAGCTCACGGCCAGAACGCCGGATGGTAAGAGCCCAGCCGCGTCCTGGCGCTTTGAGGGCCTCTTGAAGGAGCTTTACATTGCCGATTTGACGGGTATTGACACTCGCAATGATATCGCCGGGCCGCAAACCTAGACGTCTTGCGAGGGAATAGGCTTCCGTTTCCAGAACAACAACGCCTGAGTACTCGTCCATCGATAACTCGTCCGCCAAGGCAGGTGACAAATTGGCCACTGTCGCACCGGCAAGCGGATTGGAACCCGTTATCTCCGTCACGTTGCGCGGCGTTGTCTCGGGCGCGGCGATCAAGGCCAAACTGATCTTGGCGGGACGACCGTTTCTGACGATCGAAAGGTCCGCCTTGTTGCCGACGCCAGTGGTGGCAAGGCGATATAACACGGCCTGCGGGTCCTGCGTGGGCTTGTCGTCGACCGCTAGGATAACATCCCCATTGCGGAGCCCGGACTTTTCCGCGGGGCTGCCATCAACGATGCGTGCAACGATTGCTCCGACAGTCCGGTCCAAACCAAGCGCCCTAGCAAGATCGGAGGTCACATCCTGAAGCTCGGCGCCAAGCCAAGGGCGCTCGACCCGACCACCTCGAAGCGCAGAGTTCAAAACGACCCTAACCATATTGGACGGTATCGAAAAGCCTATCCCGTTCGAGCCTCCGCTGCGGCTATAAATTGCCGTATTAATGCCGGCGAGACGGCCGGACATATCGACAAGTGCGCCGCCGGAATTGCCGGGGTTGATCGCGGCGTCTGTCTGAATGAAGAACTGATAGTCCGATATGCCGACCCGCGTGCGCGATAGGGCCGAGACGATGCCGCTTGTCACGGTCTGACCGACCCCAAACGGGTTCCCGATGGCAAGTACGATGTCGCCGACTTCGAGCGCGTCAGAGTCGGAAAAGCGCAAGTACGGGAAATTCTTTTCGTCGCTTTCGATACGGAGAACCGCCAGGTCTGTCCGTTCGTCGTTCAGAATAACCTTGGCGGAAAACTCGCGATTATCGGCTAGCGCGATCTTGATCTCCGCCGCGCCTTCGGCTTGTACGACGTGATTGTTGGTGACAACTATGCCGTCGGACGAGACAATAACGCCAGAGCCCAGCGAATTGAGCAGGCGCGGGCTAGGCGAGCCGGATTCATCGCCGAAGAACCGTCTGAAAAAAGGATCATCGAAAAAGGGTGAGCGCTGTTGCCGCGCGCGAGCCTGAACATAAACGTTGACAACGGCTGGCGCCGCTTCTTTCACGATGCCGGAGTAGGAAAAAACCAGATCTGACTGACTGCCCGGCACTGTGCGCTGGCGTATCGCCACATTGTCCTGGCCCATTGCTGCAAAGGCGTTTAAAAAACAGGCAAAGAACGCAGCTGGTAGGTAAAGCTTGCACAAGGGTTGCAAGCGAATGGCTTTTGTCAATGGCATCAATGCTGCCTTAGAATGGTGGGTGAAATGTCTTCGCTGCCACCGATCCGTTTCTGAGAATGCATCAGGCGGCGTTTGCAGCTTCCACTTCGGCAGTCGGTCCAGAGTCTTGTCCTTTTGCGCTTTCGTCTCGATCTACAAGCTCGATAACCGCAACCGGAGCAGAATCGCCATAACGGAACCCCGCTTTGAGAACACGCGTATAGCCCCCTTGACGGTCTTTGTAGCGCGGTCCAATCGTATCGAACAGCTTGGATACCATCTTGTCATCGCGCAGACGGGACGCAACGATGCGTCTTGCATGAAGGTCACCGCGCTTGGCAAGCGTGATGAGACGTTCCGCGACACGTCGCAGATCTTTCGCTTTCGGCAAAGTTGTAACGATCTGCTCATGTTTGATGAGAGCCGCCGCCATATTTGCAAATAGCGCCTTGCGGTGCTCATGAGTCCGGTTCAGTTTCCTGCCGGCATTATGATGGCGCATCGGAACAATCCTCGTTTCATTGAAAAAGAGCGGGGTTGGCTAACTGCCAACCGGCTCAATATTGATCTTCAAACCGCTTTGCAAGCTCTTCGATGTTGTCCGGGGGCCAATTCGGAACATCCATGCCGAGATGAAGCCCCATCCCGGCTAGGACTTCCTTGATTTCATTAAGCGATTTCCGGCCAAAATTTGGCGTCCGCAGCATCTCGGCTTCGCTTTTCTGGATAAGATCCCCGATATAGACAATATTATCGTTTTTCAAACAGTTGGCCGATCGCACCGAAAGCTCCAATTCATCAACTTTCTTGAGCAACGCTGCATTGAATTCCAGCTCTGGGGTCCTCTCATCGCGGACTTCTTTGCGCGGTTCTTCGAAATTCACGAAGATTGAGAGCTGATCCTGAAGAATCCGCGCAGCGAGTGCTACCGCGTCTTCAGGCACGATCGAGCCGTCAGTCTCGATTTCCATGGTTAGCTTGTCATAATCGAGGATTTGCCCCTCGCGGGTGTTGGCGACCTTATAGGAAACCTTCTTGACCGGACTATAGAGGCTGTCGACTGGGATCAATCCGATTGGCGCATCCTCAGGACGGTTGCGCTCGGAGGGAACATACCCTTTTCCAAGAGACGCGGTGAACTCCATGCGGACCGATGCGCCCTCATCCAGCGTGCATATCACCTGGTTCGGGTTCAGGACGTCGATGTCTGCGCCCGCCTCTATATCACGGGCAGTAACCACGCCTGGGCCTTCTTTTTTGAGAACCATGCGCTTCACGCCGTCGGAGTGAATCCGCAGAGCGATCTCTTTAATGTTCAATACGATGTCGGTAACATCCTCGCGCACGCCAGGGATAGAGGAGAATTCGTGGAGAACGCCATCAATATGCACGCTTGTAATCGCTGCGCCTTGAAGGGAAGACAGTAAAATTCTGCGAAGCGCATTCCCGAGCGTCAATCCAAAGCCACGCTCCAACGGCTCTGCCACAACTGTGCCGATGCGTTTCGAGTCTCGCCCTGGGACGACATTCAGCTTTGCAGGCTTGATGAGATCTTGCCAATTCTTTTGCAGCACGGAGAACCTCGTTCTTATATGCAGTACGCCAGCAAATGCCGGCAGAGCAAATTCAGCGTTTAGACACGGGAAAGAGCTGCGCAATACAACACTGCACTAGCTTAACCGCGTCAGATGTCAGACGCGGCGGCGCTTACGCGGACGGCATCCATTATGTGGGATAGGCGTCACATCCTTGATGGAGACAATCTGAAATCCGCAGGATTGAAGAGCGCGCAAAGCCGACTCCCGTCCTGAGCCAGGACCGCTGACCTCGACCTCAATAGTTTTCATGCCATGCTCCATCGCCTTGCGACCGGCATCGTCAGCTGCCATCTGCGCGGCGAAAGGGGTTGATTTGCGCGACCCTTTGAACCCCATTGTGCCGGCTGAGGACCATGAAATCGCGTTACCCTGCGCATCGGTGATAGTGATCATGGTATTGTTAAAAGAAGCATTCACATGCGCAACGCCGGATGTGATGTTCTTTTTTTCCCGGCGGCGGACGCGCGTTTTTTCCTTGGCCATTCGACATCAGTCCTTAACATCATTAACCGCCCAAAAGCGGTGGAGAAACTCTTATTTCTTTTTGCCAGCAATCGCCTTGGCTGGGCCTTTGCGCGTGCGTGCGTTGGTGTGAGTGCGCTGGCCGTGTACAGGTAATCCACGGCGATGGCGCAAGCCGCGATAACACGCCAAATCCATAAGGCGCTTTATATTCATAGCCACTTCCCGGCGCAGATCGCCTTCAACGATGTAATCGCGGTCGATCACTTCACGTATTTGCAGAACTTCCGAGTCTGACAGTTCGTTTACGCGCCTTTCAGGCGGAATACTGGTTTTCTCGCATATTTCACTGGCGAATTTGGGCCCTATGCCATGAATATAGCGTAAAGCAATATCGACGCGTTTGTTAGACGGTATGTTAACACCTGCAATGCGCGCCACGATAAACTCTCCTTAGCAGGCGGGATACCGCAAAGGTTCCGCCATCATCTCTGGTTGGCCTGTGTGATGCGATTTAACTTAATCAGATCGCCTTTTACAGGCTGTTCAGGCAAAATACCTTGTTATGAAGAAAAGTATTTAGCTGATATTCGCCGACCACGTCAACCTCAAGTCACATTCTTATTGACTATTCGCATTTTCACCAAAAAGGTCGTCAATCCGGTTTGAAACAGCTTCAATCGTCATGGTACCGTTCACCATTGCTATTTTATCTTGTGCTGTGTAGTAGGCAATCAACGGTGCGGTCTGCAGGTGATATGTATGGAGCCTGTTCTTGACAGTATCCAGACGGTCATCAGCCCGACGTTTGAATTCAATACTCCCGCATATATCGCAAACACCTTCATTTTTAGGGCGTTTAAATGTGTCGTGATAACCTTCACCACATTTTGTGCATGTGAAACGACCCGTAATTCTTTCCACCAAAAGGTCGTCAGGCACATCAATTACAATAACCCTATCGATCACCTGAGAACGATTTTTCAACCACTCATCTAAATTTTCGGCTTGTTCGACCGTCCGTGGAAACCCGTCCAGTATGAAACCATTTTCAGTTACCATACTCGCAAGATGCTCGAAAACCACATCAACAACAATTTCATCAGGAACGAGCACGCCTTGATCCATATAGGATTTCGCTTTTTTACCGACTTGCGTCTGCGCTGCAACGGCTGCGCGAAGCATATCGCCTGATGAAAGCTGTTTTATCCCGAACTTATTTTCAAGCAGTTTGGATTGTGTTCCCTTTCCGGCTCCGGGCGGACCGAGCAGAACTAATTTCATCAACGCTTCACTCCCCTCAATTTGGATTTTTTAATTAGGCCCTCATATTGGTGCGCGAGCAAGTGACTTTGAATTTGAGCTACCGTATCCATTGTAACGCTGACGACAATAAGCAGAGATGTGCCCCCAAAATAGAATGGCACTCCCGCTGACGAGATCAAAAGTTCAGGCAGCACGCAAACTGCGGCAAGGTAAGCGGCGCCTACAACTGTAATACGAGTGAGAACATAGTCGATATATTTCGCGGTGTTCTCACCAGGCCGGTAGCCAGGAATGAAACCACCATATTTTTTGATTGTCTGCTGTATCCTGCGGATTAAATACGATGGCTGTGTAGAAGAAGGCGAAAAATACAATGCCAGCGACATAAAGACTAAGAAATAGCGGTTGGCCCCTGCCTAGCAGCGCCGTTATCGTATTGAGCCAATCCGGTCCAGCTCCACCGGAAAAACCAGCAATCGAGATTGGAGCGAGCAGAAGTGACGATGCAAATATGGGTGGGATAACGCCAGCCGTATTAAGCTTTAAAGGCAGATGGGAGCTGTCTCCCTGGAACATTTTGTTCCCCATTTGCCTTTTGGGATATTGCACAAGCAAACGCCTTTGCGCGCGCTCCACGTAAACGATAAAAGCAATAACAACGATTGCGCCCAGGAACATGGCGATGATAAGTCCAGCCGAAAGTGCCCCTTGGCGGCTCAGCTCAAGAGTACCTGCTAAGGCCGCGGGCAATTCCGCGACGATACCGGCGAAGATAATGAGCGATATGCCATTGCCAACCCCGCGCGCTGTAATCTGCTCACCAAGCCACATTAGAAATACAGTACCGCCAACGAGGGTGATTACCGTTGTCAACTGAAAGAACCATCCGGGATCAGTAACAACATTGCCCGCGCTTTGAAGCCCAATAGCCAAACCGTAACCCTGTAGGGTAGCGAGCAAAACAGTTCCGTATCGCGTGTACTGATTGATCTGCTTTCGACCGGATTCACCTTCCTTCTTTAGTTGCTCAAGGTGAGGGGACACCGTCGTTAAAAGCTGAACGATAATTGAGGCTGATATGTAGGGCATAATGTTGAGCGCAAAAATCGCCATACGCCCAACAGCACCGCCTGAAAACGTGTTGAACAATCCCAGAATGCCAGATTGATTCTGTTGAACAAGATCGGCTAGAGCCTGAGGATTGATGCCAGGTAGCGGGATGTAGGTGCCGAGCCTGTAAACGATGAGCGCTCCAAGCGTAAACCAAAGACGCTTTTTTAGCTCTTCGGCTTTAGCGAAGGCTGAAAAATTGAGATTGGCGGCAAGCTGCTCAGCGGCCGATACCATGCGATATACTCCAAATCTTATTCAGTAGCGCGTAGCAACTGAAAGACTTTTGCGTCAACAGCGCCATAGACCCTTTGGAATGGTATGGGCAGTAAATCTTCGAGGATGCGGCGCCGCGTTTAATCGCGTTCCAGGATCGTCAAGCAGATATTTTCTTGCCGGCGCATTTCTTACCCTTTTTTTGACCTTTATCGACAGCTTCTAATTCCTTCAGCGGACGCGTCACTTTGATCTTACCTCCAGCCGCTTCAACCGCCTTGACAGCGCTTGCGCTCGCCCCAGCCAGATCAAGTTCGACCTTCGACTTCAGATCGCCGCGACCAAGTAAACGCACCCCATCCAGAGATCGCCGTATAAGCCCCGCCTCAACGAGAGTTTTCGCATCGATAGGACGACTTGAATCCAGTTTTCCATTATCTATAGCAGCTTGAAGTTGATCAAGATTAAGCTGAGCGTAGATTAACCGGCCCGGATTGTTGAAGCCGCGTTTGGGCAAACGCATGTGTATTGGGTTTTGGCCGCCTTCAAAGCCTTTAATGGCAACGCCAGAACGGGATTTCTGACCTTTATATCCGCGACCACCTGTCTTGCCCAATCCAGAGCCAATGCCACGGCCGAGCCGTTTGCGCTGCTTGGTGGCACCTTCATTGTCTTTTAGTTCGTTGAGTTGCATCAGTACGCCTCAATCTCATTCGAATTTTAAGGGCGTTATTTCGCCGCCGGCTCATCGACGATCCGCACCAGATGCGAGATCTTAGCGATCATCCCACGCACGGCTGGATTATCAGGCACCTCGCGGCGCCGACGCATTTTATTTAAGCCAAGACCAATCAAAGTCTGACGTTGACGAGCGGGTCGTCTGATCGGGCTACCAATTTGCTCGATCACTAGAGTATTCCCGCGTGAATTGCTGTTGTTCGCCATACCATGATCCTTGTATAACATTACGCCTCTTGCACCACAGAAACGCCTTCCGCTGAGTCACGACGCCGGGCAACGATTTCACTTACCTTCTTTCCACGCCGTGCTGCCACGGCCCGAGGACTATCTTCACTTTTGAGAGCGTCAAATGTGGCACGAACCATATTATATGGATTTGAAGTACCCAGCGATTTAGCAACTACATCTTGAATACCCAAAGTTTCGAACACGGCGCGCATGGGGCCGCCCGCAATGATACCGGTTCCAGGAGGTGCGGCGCGCAGCAAGACACGTCCCGCGCCGTGAT
>CAYVJO010000096.1:0-8449 GCA_964451735.1 uncultured Hyphomicrobiaceae bacterium
CCGCGACTGCCCCGTAATGTTCAAAACTTCGTCACGCGCCATTCCCTGCTTTTCCAGCGCGCCACGTTTGGTAACGTTCCTCCTTGCCCGCCGCATCTAACGCCTCGAACTCGGCGCGAGCGCGCTCTTCTTCCTCGTGATGCGCAAGCTCGACCTGTTCCGCCTCGATTTCAGCAAGGCATTGCGCGTAGGCTTCCTGTATCCGGGTGACGAGAAAGCGGTGTTCGGCTGCGAGCCTGGCGTCATGTATCAACTTTGAGCGGTCCTCTGGACTAAGGCGCTCAAGAAGTGCGTTTGCTTCTTCCGGCGATGGCGGACGCAAATCGGACGGCACGGAGCGCCAGGCAAGACGGTTACACGATGCGATCAGACGGCGCAGCTCGTTTTCCGCGTGCAACTTAGCGTTCGCCATCGCGTTTGGCCGTTGCATCAAATGCTCGACCGTCCGGATCTGTTCATTGTGCACCTCCTCGCCCACCGGATCCTGATAAACGAGAGTTGCATCGAACTCCTCACTCATACCGCTTCCCCAAATACACTCACTATGCCGAACATAAACACACCGCACGCGGTGCGCTATACCCGGATCGCATCAGCCGCAAAAAGACTGAAACCAGCCGCGTGATTCGGCCAAAATCTGTGAAATAGAGGACCAGTGAGCCGGGCAGAAAAGAGGTTGAGCGCTATTCCGCCGCTTGCGCTTTCATGGAGACCCCGCCATTCGGGCCATCGGAATTGCCATTCACGACAGCAGTACCTTCCCCGGTTTCCTTTATGGTCTCGGGCCGCGGCATGGCGACGGTATTATAGCCAGAGTCGACGTAATGCGTTTCGCCAGTGACAGCGCTGGAAAGGTCGGAAAGAAGATAGAGAGCCGCGCCGCCTACTTCGTACAGAGTCGGCGTGCGGCCGAGCGGCGAGTGCATTTTTTGATAGTTGAACAGGACCCGCGCGTCGGAGATGCCAGCGCCAGCAAGCGTTCGCATCGGTCCAGGTGAAAGTGCGTTGACACGGATATTCTGTGGTCCGAAATCCATTGCCAGATAGCGGACAGATGCTTCGAGAGCGGCCTTGGCGATGCCCATGACGTTGTAGCGCGGGACGACACGGGTCGAGCCACCATAGGTCAACGTTAAAAGCGATCCCCCCCGAGGCATGAGTGCGGCTGCGCGTTTCGAGACCTCCGTGAACGAGAAGCATGAGATCACCATCGTATTGGCAAAATTCTCACGGCTCGTGTCGGCATAGCGGCCTTTCAGCTCATTACGGTCCGAGAAGGCAAGAGCGTGAACGACGAAATCGAGCGATCCCCAATTATCGCGTATGGCGTCGAACGCAGCGTCAACCGACGCCAGATCCATGACATCGCAAGGGACGATAAGCTTACCGCCGAGCGACTCCGCCAGTGGAACGGCGCGCCGACCGAAAGCCTCACCTTGATAGGTGAATGCGAGTTCTGCTCCGTGTCCGGCAAGAACGCGGGCAATTCCATACGCGATGGAACGCTCATTCGCGACGCCCATGATCAGCCCGCGCTTGCCAGCCATAAGCGGGCCCGGCTTGGCGATGTCGATCCCTGTCATGCTCGCTCTCAATGTAAGATCGGTTCTCAGCTTTCGTTCAAAGCCGCATGTCGCAACCGCTACGTCTCGTAGCGCGTGAAAATCAGCGTGGCGTTCGTTCCCCCAAAGCCGAAACTATTCGACATTACGCAATTTAACTCGACATTGTCCAGCCGCTCTCGGACGATAGGAACATCATTGAAAGCAGGATCGAGTTCTTCAATATTCGCCGATGCGCAGATAAACCCGTTATTCATCATCAAGAGTGAATAGATCGCCTCCTGCACCCCGGCTGCTCCCAGCGAATGACCCGTGATCGACTTCGTCGCCGCAATAGAGGGAATATCTTTGCCGAACACTTCGCGCACCGCCTCGATTTCCCTCAAATCGCCGATCGGCGTCGAGGTTGCGTGGGGATTGATGTAATCGACCTTTCTGCCGAGCCCGGCCATGGCCAGCCTCATGCAGCGCGCGGCTCCTTCGCCGGATGGCTGAACCATGTCGAAGCCGTCGGAGGTTGCGCCGTAGCCCGCGAGTTCTCCGTAAATTTTTGCCCCGCGAGCCCGTGCGTGTTCAAGCTCTTCTAGGACGACGACACCGCCGCCGCCTGCAATAACGAAACCATCCCGCCTTATATCGTAGGCACGGCTGGACTTGGCAGGCGTATCGTTAAAGTCGGACGACATTGCATTCATCGAGTCGAAAAGCACCGAAAGCGTCCAGTCCAACTCTTCGCCGCCGCCCGCGAACATCACATCCTGCTTCCCCCATTGTATGAGTTCGCAGGCGTTGCCGATGCAATGAGCCGATGTCGAGCAGGCCGAAGAGATGGAGTAATTCACGCCGCGAATCTGAAATGGGGTTGCAAGCGTTGCGGAATTGGTGCTCGACATGGATTTGGGAACCTCGAAAGGCCCGACTTTGCGGGGACCTTTCGAACGGGTCGTATCCGCGGCCAGGACTATGGCTCGCGTAGACGGGCCGCCCGAACCCATGATAAGGCCGGTGCGTTCGTTCGATACGTCGGTTTCCTCCAGGCCCGCGTCGCTAATGGCTTGTTCCATCGCGATGTAATTCCATGCAGCGCCAGCGCCCATGAACCGGCGGATCTTACGGTCTATGGCGTTTTCCCAGTCAAGCGTTGGCGCGCCATGAACCTGGCAACGAAAGCCGAGCTCGGCGTAATCTTTCGCCGCTACGATGCCAGAACGCGCCCCGCGCAACGACGCGAGAACTTCCTGGGCGTTATTTCCGATCGAGGAAACAATTCCCATGCCAGTAACCACGACACGTCTCATGGAAAGCCTCTTGTCTCTAGATTTGGATCAAGCTTCCGCCCTATCCGCGACGCCTCGGTCGAAAGCGCCGAGCCATCTTGCATGTTTGAAGCGGCCCACGCTAAGAATTGCCAGCCGCGAACCGCTTCGCTTCATATGGCGACTCAAACGACAGTCGCCTTCAAATTTATGAATGCTCATACGCGCACTTATAAGGCCGCAGGTGGATTTATCGCCACATGTTTCATTGCCGGAAGCCCGGATTTTCCACCCAGCGGGGAAGGCTTCAGGAGCGGGATGGAGCCAGATCGCTAGAGACGCCTTCGAAGAGGCCGACGCGCAGGTCTTTCGCGGTGTAGATGACGTTGCCATCGGCCTTAAGCCATCCATCCCCGATTCCTAAGGTCAATCTTCGTCGGATGACCCGCTTGAGATCGACAAGATATTCAAGCTTCTTGATGTCAGGCGTCACCATTCCAGAAAATTTCACCTCGCCAACGCCAAGCGCTCGGCCGCGTCCTTCAGCGCCGATCCAGCCAAGAAAAAAGCCAAGAAGCTGCCATAGAGCGTCAAGGCCAAGGCAGCCGGGCATGACAGGATCTCCTTTGAAATGGCAAGGGAAAAACCACAAGTCAGGCTTGATGTCGAGTTCAGCGACAATCTGCCCCTTATCATGCTCACCGCCTGTTTCGGAAATATGCGAGATCCTGTCGAACATGAGCATGGGCGGCAGCGGAAGCTGTGGGTTGCCCGCGCCAAACAATTCGCCCCTGCCACAAGCCAGGAGCGCTTGATAATCATAAGCCTGTTGGCGATCAGCCATCGTACCTCAATACCATCTAAAAAGGGGAACGTGGCCGTTCCTCACCTGTGCTCTTGTTTGCTAGCACATGGAAGCCGATTTGCAAAATACCGGCACTTGTCATGTTGGGCAGGCTATCCGAGCGAGCATGGAGTTGCCATTAACGTATAGACACAATATATTTGTGTTATCACGCTCGTAAAGATAATCATGCGCTTATGACCAACTCGATTTGTGAACTCGCGATCGCCGAAAGACTTAAGGCAGCCGGGCTGCGGCCAACGAGACAGCGTGTCTCGCTCGGCGTCTTGCTTTTTGGAAATGGTGAGCGTCACGTTACGGCGGAAATGTTGCACGATGAAGCGCTTGAGGCGCGCATGGCCGTATCGCTTGCAACCGTCTATAATACGCTGCATCAGTTCACAGAAGCTGGCCTTTTGCGCGAAGTCGCCATCGAAGGCTCTAAAACCTATTTCGACACGAACACATCTGATCACAATCATTTCTATTTCGAACATGATGGGCGGCTGATGGACATCGAGACCAATGCTTCCCCGGTTCTCCAGGTCCCCGAACCGCCCCAGGGCATGAAAATATCAAGGATTGACGTGCTTGTGCGGCTCGTCAAAAAGCAATCCTGAGTAAAGCGTGCCCCTCAAAGCAACGTCAATTCATCTTCTCGTCCGGATATACGCCCCAGACATAATCCTGCGCGATGTAGCCCGAAACTCCACCAACCTCCACACGGCACCACGCCCCATCGCATGTGTTCACATTGCCGAGCACGCCGGGCGAAAGCCGCGCGCTAATGGTGGAGTTCTGGCTGGCAGAGCCATGCATGTTCACCGTCTGGCTTTTGTCCACCCACGGCGCAATAAGTACGGTGCGACGCCCGCTTAAAAGTGTCCCCAGAACCCAGCCTGAGGCGCCTTCACTATCGCGCACCTGCCTCCAAACGTCGAATTCAGCGATGACCTCGACCGGTAGCCCAGCCCGCCGGAACACCCAGGCGATCCCATGATCCCAGCCCGGCCCGCGGCGGACATTGACCTCGTCTGATTTCAAGCTGACAAAACGTGGGACGGGCAACCCCGTGCTCTGGCCAGACTTTCGAACGCCGAGATCGATAGTCGGCTTCTGAGCCAGCACCGGGTGCATCGAGATTACGTATGCGCCCGTCAGAAAAAGCGCGAACGCGACAACGGACAACTTCAAGGAGCCACCTCCATTACACTTCACACGACGCCAGCTCTGCTTGTTATCCGTCGGTGGCGGCGTTCGCAAGAGGCTGCGGAGGTTTCAGGATGGCTTTCTGGAAACCCCAAGCGACTATCCTGAATTTGTCGCACATGGCCAATAGGATTTCGTTCTTGTCGCTGTTCCTGCATTGGAAAAGGGGTGGGATAGACGAGGCGCCCGGCTAAGGAAGCCAGGCGCCTTTTGGAGCCAAAGCCCTTATGCAGCCTCGCGCCTGTCCCTGAAGGCGATCGGCTTCTCTTCACGCCGGCGGTCGAGCGGACCGGTGACGAGCGCCTTCATGAATTTGTTCACCTCGGTCCGCATGATTTCCACTTGCTGATAAAGTTCGTCGGAGGCCTGAGAGATCTGCACAGCAGTCTCGCCGGTTGCATCGGCCGCCATGTTCACCGTGCCGATATTCTTGACGGCTTCCTCGGTTCCCGTTGCGGCCTGATCAATGGCTCTGGCGATTTCTTGCGTCGCTGCGGCCTGCTGCTCGACAGCGGCGGAAATGCCGGAGGTGATTGTGTCCATTTCGCTGATGATTTCTCCGATGGAGCCAATCGCCAGGACGGCATCCTTGGTGGCGCCTTGGATCTGCGAGATCTGCGCGCTGATTTGCTCGGTCGCCTTGGCGGTCTGAGAGGCCAGATCCTTGACTTCGGAAGCAACGACCGCAAAACCTTTGCCTGCTTCACCAGCGCGCGCCGACTCGATCGTTGCATTCAGAGCAAGGAGGTTTGTTTGCTTGGCGATATCGGCAATAAGGTTGACAACTTCGCCAATACTGCCTGCGATCTTCGCCAGCCCTTGAATTTGCTCATCGGTGATCTTCGCGTTCTGCACAGCACGACCGGCGATTTCGGCCGATGTGGAGACCTGCCGGCTGATTTCGGCGATGGATCCGGAGAGCTGTTCCGCCGCGGTTGCAACCGTTTGCACGTTCTGCGAGGCCTCGTTCGATCCGGACGCCGCCGCCCTCGTCCGCTGCTTGGTTTCGACAGCAACGTCCGACATCGATTTGGACGATGCATTGAGCTGCGCGACGGCGGACGTCACCGTTTCCACAATCTGACTGATCTTGTTCATGAAATCGCGGACCTCTGCAGCAGCCCTTTCTTTTTGTTGATGCAGCGCGTCTTCGTTTCTCTGCTTCTCCTGCTCCAAGGCGATCTTCGAAAGCGCGTTTTGCTTGAAGACCTGAAGTGCCGCCGCCATTTCGCCGATCTCGTCCTTGCGTCCCTGCGCGGGCACTTCGATTTGCGCGTTGCCATCCGCAAGCCCGCGCATGGCGCTTGTCATGCCTGTGATGGGACGCGACAAACTGCGGGCGAAGAGATATCCGGCCAGCGCAATGGCGCCCATACCAAGAACGCCAATGAGGATAATGGAATCGATCATATGCCTTTGCGCCTCGAAGGCCTCGTTACTGTCGATCTTGGTAATAACTGCCCATCTCGTTCCAAGAACATCGACAGGGCTAAACGAGGAGAGCACCGCATGCCCTCTGTAATCCTCAACCATCGCGTTGCCCGACTGGCCTGAAAGACCGATCTTAACGCCTTCAGTCTTGATCTGGCCTTTTTCGGGATGGCGGAAGGAGGAGGCGACCGAGTAATTCTCAGGTTCGAGAAACGAGTCAGAGCGCATCAGATAATCTGGACCGACTAGAAACGCTTCTCCCGTTTCTCCCAACCCAGCGCGCTCACCCATGACGGCGGTTATGCGATCCAGCGGCATTTGAAAGATCAAAACACCGATAAGCGATCCGTCATCGTATATCGGCGCTCCAATGAAACTGGCTGGAGCGTTATAGGAGGGAAGATATTGCTTGAAGTCCTCAAATGCAAACTCTCCTGGGCGCAGAGTTCGCGCTTTCCGGAAAACTTCGCCCAAATTTGACGCAGCATAAGGCCCATCAAGAAGCGATGTGGCAAAATCAAGCTCTTTGAAGACAGAATATACGATGTTGCCTCTTGCAGCTTCGACAAGAAAAATATCATAAAATCCAAAATTCTTGAGTAATGTACGGATTGAGGGATGATATTTCTTATGTAACTCACTGTAACTGGATTCATCGCTGGCGGCATCCAACTTATCTTTCTCACCAAGCGGGTTCGTATTCGACTTGATATAATGATATTGCAAAGCTATCGTGTCATCTGACAAATTATGATACAGGGAGTTTGTGTCAACATTAGCCCCGCTATTCTGTTTTCTGAACTCCAATTCAAACTGATCGGTATAATAACTTGCCATTTCCTGCTTCATTTTTTCAATGTCGGATGGCGTCAAATTATTTTCTTCACGAGATGTTCTATATGAATCAGAGAACACCCGCATGGCAGCGACATAACTCTCGGTGTCCGCCATTGTCAGAATCTGATCACGAATGGTGTTGAAATATCTCTCCACACTATTTTTTTTCATCGCCCGAACGGCGTCCAATTTCTGGAATTCGTTTTGCTCGATCTCAGCGTTAATCTTATGAAGCAGAATCCCACCAATAACTGCGAACGGCGCAAGACCAAACATGATGAAGGCAAGTATAAGCTTCCGATTCATACTCAAGGCCACAGCGAATATCCTCCGTCGCGAAACGAATGCAATGAAAGCTGAATTGAGGCGCGCACATCAACTTTTGCGCGAAAATCTTGCCAATACACCTACGTCAATCGCATTAATATTCAGTTTGCCGCTCATGCGCATGGCCGTAAGCGTGGGCAGAAACCGTTTTCTAAATCTGGTCAAATGCCCGGCGCTCGTTTAATTCTTATGCAGATGACGAGGAGAAAGTGCCGATGAGCATGGCGATCAGAATTCATGAATATGGCGGTCCGGAGCGAATGAAATGGGAGGGGATTGACGTTCCCGCGCCAGGGCGAGGACAGGCGAAAATCCGCCATCATTACGCTGGATTGAACTACATTGACGTTTATCATCGCACGGGTTTGTATCCACAAGCCTCTTTGCCGTTCATTCTCGGCGCTGAGGGGGCTGGCGAGGTGATCGAAGTGGGCCCCGATGTAACTTGGCTCGCCCCCGGCGACCGGGTAGCCTATGCCAGCGTCATCGGTGCCTATGCGGAGGAGCGGATCATTCCTGCGGAGCGTCTCGTCAGATTGCCCGATGGCATCGACACCAAGCTGGCGGCCGCCATGATGCTCCAAGGCATGACAGTGCAATATCTGATTCGGCGGACTTACGAGGTCGGTCCCGGCACGACGCTCCTCTTGCACGCGGCTGCCGGCGGCGTTGGGCTGATCGCGTCGCAATGGGCCTCGCATCTTGGCGCGACCGTCATCGGCACCGTCGGCTCCCCAGAAAAGGCCGAACTCGCCAAGGCGCATGGCTGTGCTCACGTTATCAATTACCGCACAGAAAATTTCGTCGATCGCGTCAAGGAAATCACGAACGGCGCGGGCGTGGACGTCGTCTACGACTCCATCGGCAAGGATACGTTCCCCGCTTCGCTCGATTGCCTGAGGCCTCGCGGTTACTGGGTGAGTTTCGGGAACGCCTCCGGGCCGGTTCCGCCCTTCGAAGTTGGCATTCTGGCCGCAAAGGGT
>CAYVJO010000097.1:0-8428 GCA_964451735.1 uncultured Hyphomicrobiaceae bacterium
GAACTTGGAACGAGGTCGCGATCCGTTGGCCAACCAAAGAATCTCTGCTTAGCGCATCGATGCCGGCCGCGTCGGTCGGGATCTCGGCTGCTGTTATGGGCGTGACCAGCCATTCGTTGATGAATGTCAGATCGCCGGTTCCGACGACAACGTCCTTCGTATGCTCGACCAGGCGGTTGTGTTCGGAATGGAAGACATGGTGTACAGCTGTCAGCCCGATATTCTCATTGCCGCGCCCGTCGCCCGTGATGAAGTGCTGATCGAGCAGCTCATTGTCGTAAAAGGAAGAGCCTCCCCGGGCAGGGCCGCTATTATTGGCCACGGGTAGGCCGTCAGCGCCTGTCTGCTCGAAATGATCGCCAAACGTGTTGTCTGAGTCGGCTGTCCGGGCTTGGCCGTTGCTGAACAGCGGGTTAGCCGTATGGGCTATATCGTCGAGGAAAGCGTGGCCGGTACGAACCACCGTACCCCCGCCAAGCGCACCGAGATCGTCCAAGGTCAGGCCAAGCCCGCCATTGGCGTTCGGATCGGCTTCGACGAGCACCAGGCCAGCGCCGGTATCGACAACGACTTGCGCATATCCGTTCGGACCGCGCAGAAAGCGACCATATTCGTCTGTAGCGAGCAATGGAACATTAACGACATCAGCGTCAACAAGCTGAATGCCGAGCTTTGTCGCGGCTTGCTCCTTGACGTCCGCCCATGTCGCCAGGCCTTCACGTACGCCCTGAGCATTCACCCCTTCGAGCAAATGCCCGGTTGCAACAGCTTTTCCATTCGCGTCCAGATCATATTCGCGCAGGAAGACCTGGTGCGAAGCATGAGATGTGTAGGTTTGGTTCTGATCGACGAACGGGGTCGTGATATTGACATGGTCGCGAACATCGTCAGCGGTACCGAGAATGCCATCCGGGCCGGGCTGGTTCGTTACCCTGGTCAGCACCATGAAATTGGTGTTGCTGCCCTCGACATAAAGCGGATCGTCGGGCTGAAGCGGAATAAAGACCGTTCCGCTGCCGCCCTTGCCAACAAGATCGATACCATGATCGAAGAACTGCCCGAACAGCGTCATCCATGAGTTAAACGGGGCGGAGATGCCTTCGTCAGGCGCAATGTTAGGTATTACAAGCGAGCCATTTTCGGTCAGCTCTATGCCGTTCGCTGCAAGAAGCGCATCAAGGGCCGCTTGAGCCTCGGCAACTGCCGCGCCCGAACCATTTTCTGCGGCGGTGAGGGCATCAACCAGCGCGTCCGACGTACCTGCGCCCCCACCTGTTCCGGCCAGAGCCTGTGCAGCGTTCAAAGCGTTGAAGATTGGCAGGAGATCGCCGAATGACAAACCATCTGCGAGGAACGTATTGATTGAACTTGCCAGTGTCTGGGCGGCGTTTGCCACCGATTCTGCCTGGGTTACGAGCCCTGGATCGACCCCACCGACACCGTTAAGCGCTGTAACGACTGCGGCTGCAGCAGCGCTGGCTGCATTTGCTGCGGCGCTCGCAGCACTCGCGGTCGTGTTATCGGCCGGATCGATGGTCCCGTCGGAAAGCCCTGTCACCAGTGACTGAAGTTGATCGCGCGCGGCGTCCAAATCAGTCTGCGCTGAAGTCGCCTGTGCAAGGGCTTCGGTTAGGCCGCCGCCAGCCTGCGCATCCAGAAGTGTTTGCCATGCCGCGCCAATCTGCCCAGCTGCGGTGAAGGCCTCCCCCCCTGTAATGCCGGCAAATTTGAGCGCCGCAATCACGGCCGCGGGATTGCCCAAGGTCTGATCGACGATCAGGTTGGAGATAATGCGCGGTTGGCTATCGACGACGATGCCGTTCGTCTGTGTGTATGAAGTCGAAACGCCTGGAGCAGGGCCGGGACCATCGGGGTCGAAGACGTCCGCGTCGCGCAGCTCTGGCTCCAGCAATCTTGGAAAGGTCTGGTCGGCCGAGCCCCAGTTCTCGCGTCCTTCGATAATATTGTTGTAGGTGCCATCGACGGTGCGGACACCCCACGGCAGAAGAGGGTTAGGGATCAGCTCCGGAAGCGGCGTTCCTAAAATGGGAGCCCCGGTTGCCGGATCTTCCGTGGTTGCATGAGCCTCGGAGAGCTTGATCTGGTCCAGAATGAATTGAAGATCGTTCCGATTGTAGCTAACCATTATCAAACTCCCTGACGCAACCGCCCGCAATAATTAAACATAACCATCTCCGGACTTAGACGGTCCGGTGCTTTACTTAAAACAGCTTGAAACAGTGCTTAACCAAATGTTTCCCAGCTTTGTTTACGCAACATTTACGCATTGCGTGGGCGCGCAAAACCCACCAACGTCTCACGCTGGCATAGGACTGAGGTCTAATCATGCGAAATTGCAGACACGTTTTGCCCCAGACTTTGCAGATATAGCGTGCGTAACCGCTGGTTCCCGCAAGATTTGCGATGGTCGGGCGCAGAGCCCATGCTTAGAATTTTTTTGGCATGGTTGAGGGAGGGGCCGCCAAGATCATCTTCCTTAGCGCCACGGATCTTCAATCAAAAACGGCCGTCGCGCTCTACCCGTCTGCTTCAGCATCAGATTTGCCCGAAAACCGCTGCGCACTTTTCGGTCAGTTGCTCCAGCGCCGAGACGCGTGTTTTCCGCTTCCCGGAAGCGAGGCCGCGACTTATCAATATAATCGTCATGAAATGGGCAGATATGGAGAATGCGATGGATCTTTCCAGCCGCTCCCAGAACACCCTTCAAATCGTCGCTGTCAAACTGCCCCACGCCCTCATGGTTCTTTTCCCCGAGCCCGTGCAAGAGGTCAAGGTGGAGGCGTCCACAGTCGCGGAAATGCTTGATGCGCTCGACGCGCGCTGGCCGGGGATGCGCGACCGCCTGTGCGATTCGACACCGCGCATAAGACGGCATCTCAACATTTTCGTGGAAGGAAAGCGAGCCGAGTTGGACACGGGACTGCGCCCACATGCAAAAGTCTACGTGCTCACCGCAATGTCAGGCGGCTGATCTTTATGCTTCTGCGCGTATAATTAGCGTAATAGATGTTCAACCAGTCGTGAAGCGGCGTGTGGCCATTTGTGTTGTTAATTACGGACCAGACTGCTTAATATTGAAGAGAATTTTTGCGTCAACAGGTTGTGCTGAAAAACTATTTTACAGGAGGGCTAGTGCTCAATCGTGGATTTCCCTTGCGCGTGATTGCAGCTATCTGCGCGACCTTGACTTCGGCCGTGTCAGCGCTTGCGGCCAAGGACGGCGCCGAACCGATCAACATCACTGGCGAGGTCATCGATACGTGGTGTTATTACTCCGGCGTGATGGGCGGCGCTGATGCGGTGGTTGGATCGGCGCACCACACTTGCGCGCTTTGGTGCGCGGCCGGCGGCATACCGGTCGGCGTGCTGGCGGATGATGGTTCGGTGTACATGGTGCTGAAGCTGTCAGGAGCAGCCCCTCTCGCCAACAAGGACACGCTCCTGGAAATTCAGAGCAACCGCATCACCGCCAAGGGCATGCATTATGTCCGCGACGGTGTGAATTACCTCGTCGTCGAAAATGTCGTCGCAAATGAAGGCATCATCAACCGCACGCATGAAGATTTCGGCGTTGTCCCGCCTTTCGCGATCCCGGAGCCGAAGAAATGAAATTGACCGTCTCAGTGAAAGCTATCATGACCACTTGCATTCTGCTCGGCGGCGGACATACAGCGGCGCAGGATTTTTCTCAAGGAAGTCAGGCCAATAGCTGGGGATTGCTTGGCGAGGAGAACGCTAGGTTCAGCGGCAAAGTCGTTGATATTCTATGCGAGTTGACTGGCGATTGCGCGGAGAAATGTGGAGCGGGCACAAGGCAGCTTGGCATCGTACGAACTGCGGACAATGCGCTTGTGCCCGTTTTGAAGAATGGCCAGCCTCTCTTTAACGGCGCCATCCCCGATCTCTTGCCCTATTGCGGAGAGACTGTCGAAGTCGATGGGCTTTTGATCGGCGACGAAACAGCTAAGGGTGCGAAATTTTACCAGATCCAGCTCATCAGGCGCAATGGAGAGGAAGAGTGGCAGAAGACCGAGTTATGGACCAAAGCATGGGATGCGCAACATCCCGAGCTGGCTGGAAAGGGGGAATGGTTCCGCAACGATCCGGCCATTGCGAAGCAAATCCAAGCCAACGGATATTTCGGGCTCGGCAAGGAGATTGACGAAAAATATATCAAGGAGAATTTCTAATGCGCGCATTGGCTGTTGTGGTGGCCGGCCTTATCGGACTCGTCCTCGCACATACGGCCTTGGCGCATGATGGCGTTTCGCATTCCCCGCCCGAGGACGCAGTCCGCCATAGCGCTAGAGCGCCCGTAATCGCGCCGAACACCCTCGGTTTTCCCGATGTCGTTGGCGGCGATTATCGATTGATGGATCAGTTCGGCAATCCGCGCACCTCGAAAGATCCGGGCGGGCACTATCAATTGATTTTCTTCGGCTATGCGAGCTGCAAGGCCATCTGCTCCGTTGCCCTGCCCCGCATGACACAGGCGGCAGACATACTGGCATCGAAGGGCGTGCAAGTGACGCCCCTTATGATCACCGTCGATCCCGAACGCGACACACCTCATTCCATGCGCGAAACCGTACCCGCAATTCACCCGCGGCTCATCGGCCTGACTGGAAGCGCAGACGAACTTGCCTCAGCTTATCGGGCTTTCAACGTCGAGAAAACACTCGTTCACGTGCATCCTGACGAAGGGCCGATCTACGCACATGGGTCATTCGTTTATCTGACAGGCCCCGACGGCGCGTTCAAGACGCTGATGCCACCCGTGCTCAGTCTGGAACGCATGGCGGAGATCGTGATCTCTTACGCTGCTCAAAGTTATTGAATAAGGCGGCGTCCAACGCGCCCCATGGGGGAAGGGAGACACAGGGCTGCATGAGAAATGCACTATGCAGCTGTTTAGACATTGTCATAAATTTGAAATAAAAATAAGCTCTCTATAACAAATTATTAAAATTGGGCAAAACGGCGCGTGATAGACGCAGATAGCGACGGGAATAGTGATCTTAACGGATCCATTGTCTTTCGGACGCTTTTCATATCCGATATTCACTTGGGGACGAAAGCATGCCAGGCTGATAGTCTTCTCGATTTTTTAAAAATCCACGAAGCCGGGACGATTTACCTTGTAGGCGATATCATCGACTTCTGGCGCGTCAAGCGCGGCGCGATATGGCCGCAATCCCATAATGACGTTCTTCAGAAGCTCCTGCGCAAGGTCCGTAAGGGGACCCGTATCATCTTCATTCCAGGCAATCATGATGAAGGTCTGCGAGATTATTGCGGTATGACCTTTGGCGGCATCGAGATTTATCACGACTACATTCATGAAACCGCTGATGGCAAGCGGCTGCTGGTCATCCATGGAGATGAATTTGACGTAATCGTCCGCTATGCGAAATGGCTCGCATTTCTTGGCGACCGGTCTTATGAATTCGCTCTATGGTGTAACCGACCTCTCAATTGGGTCAGACGGCGTTTCGGTTTCGGCTATTGGTCACTCTCAGCTTATCTAAAGCTTCGTGTCAAAACAGCGGTGAATTTCATCGGGGAATTCGAGCACGCAATCGCGCAGGAAGCAAAACGCCGGAACGCCGAGGGCGTGATTTGCGGTCATATCCATCATGCGACCGACAGGCTTATCGAAGGGATCCGCTATATCAATTGCGGAGACTGGGTCGAAAGCCGGACCGCGATAGCGGAGGATGCGCAAGGGCGTCTTCATCTGATTCGCTGGACAGACCCATCCGAAGCGCGGTTCGAGGACATCCCAGAGCCAGCTCTGGTACCTGTTGCTTTCACAGAAGCCGCAATCGCGCCAACGCTGAACGAGGCTTCAGGGCGGCATTCTGTGGCAACCGGTTCCAGCAATTGCCTCGAACAGGCACGTTAGATCACCGCCGACGGGCCGGAGCCGCATGGCTCCTTATTCCATCGGCGCCTATAGTTTTGGGTTTATATTATGGAGGAGCGAGTGGTTGACGCGGCTGAAGCCATGACGCCAAAGAGCGGCGTCATGATTGGTGAGGCGGTGTGCCGTAGCAAGCTATTATCCGCGGAAGGACTGCGAGAGCGGCTTTTCACGCTGGTCTTCTCCAACCTGGTTTACCCCCAGATCTGGGAAGATCCAGCCGTCGATCTGGAGGCACTCGCTCTCAGTAATGACAGCCGAATCATTACGATCGCATCAGGCGGCTGCAATGTTCTCAGCTATCTCACGGCGGGGCCGGAGCATATCACCGCCGTCGATATCAACGCTGCTCACGTTGCGCTCAACCGTCTCAAGGTGACGGCCGTCAAGACGCTGCCTGATTATGACGCCTTCTACCGCTTTTTCGGAGCCGCAGACACAAAGGCCAACATCGCCGATTTCAAAAAATACATCCTGCCGCATCTCGACCCGCAAACGGCAGCCTATTGGCATGGACGCCACGGGCTGCGCCGCCGCCGCCGTATCCGCCGTTTTGCCGGGAATTTCTACCGCGCTGGCTTGCTCGGCAGCTTCATTGGAGCGAGCCATCTCGTCGCGAGACTGCATGGCGTCAATCCGCGAACCCTGCTTAGAGCGCGTACGCTTGAGGAGCAGCGCCGCATATTCGACCGCGAACTTGCCCCCTTGTTCAAAAGACGCACGATACGCTGGCTGGTCAACAGGCCCGCATCGCTTTACGGCCTCGGCATTCCGCCGGCGCAATACAAAGCTCTTGCGGGCGATGGGAAAGGCGGAATGGCCGATGTGCTCCGCCAGCGCCTCGAAAGGCTGGCCTGCGACTTTCCACTGTCAGAGAATTATTTCGCTTGGCAAGCGTTCGGCCGCCGGTACGCGCCATCAGGACGAGGCGCTTTGCCACCCTATTTGGACCGGGCGAATTTCGACAGCATCCGTAGTCATGCCTCCCGGGTCTCTGTCTATCACGCTTCGCTCACCGGCCATTTGGCGAAAGCGGAAGCGGGCAGTTACGATCGCTATGTGCTGCTCGACGCACAAGACTGGATGTCCGACGCGGACCTGACCGCGCTGTGGCGCGAAATAACGCGCACGGCCCGCTCAGGCGCGCGCGTCATTTTCCGCACCGCGGCCGAACCTACAATCCTTCCCGGACGGGTGCCAGACGAGATCCTCTCACGCTGGCGCTATGAGGCCGATACGTCACGCGTGCTGACCCAGAAGGACAGGTCCGCGATTTATGGCGGTTTCCACCTCTACTGCCTGAAAGGTTAGCGCGCATGTCCGATACAGGGGCAGCCGCGCGCAAAATGGACGGTATCTATCGCCGTCAGCGTTTCATCTACGATGCCACGCGCCGCTACTACTTGCTCGGACGGGACCGTCTTATCGACGATCTTCGCGTACCGCCCGGCGGAACCGTGCTGGAAGTTGGGTGCGGCACTGCGCGCAATCTCATTCTGGCCGGGCAGCGTTACCAGGATGCGCGACTTTTTGGGCTCGACGTATCGGAAGAGATGTTGCGGACAGCGCGCAAATCCGTCGCTAGCAGCGGGCTGAGCGGGCGTATCACGCTCGCCGCCGGAGACGCGACAGCTTTCAACGCCGGTACGCTTTTCGGGACCGGTTCTTTCGACCGCGTCATGATTTCCTACGCCCTGTCGATGATCCCTGCTTGGCCAGATGTCGTCCGCAACGCAGCCGCATGCCTTGCGCCGAACGGAGTTCTGCTCGTCGTCGATTTCGGCGATTTCGGCGATTACCCAACGTTGCTTCGCCGCGCGCAGCACGCCTGGCTCCGACGCTTCTCGGTCACTCCCATCCCGGCTTTCGAAAACAAGATCGCTGCGCTCGCTGTCCAGCTAGGCTGCGCCGCCGGCACTGAAAAACTCTATGGTGGATACGCCGTATTGGCGCGCCTGACCCGGAGCGACGGTCAGTACGACGACACTCAGGGCGTCTGAACGCCTTTGCTTTTTGGTAATCATCTGCGCATGGCACGCCTTACATGCCGCTTGAAAGCGCTCCCCGGTCGATCCCCAGACCCTGCAAGTAAATCAGGATCGCCGCTTCCAGAAGCTCTTCGGGTGGCATTGGCGTTTTCCTGCCCGCCTCGCGCCCGAAAAGTGAGGCAATTCCATGCGAAATCGCCCAGATATGAAGCGCCATCATGAGCGATGGCGGACGTTTCTCGGGGGGCAAGGCTGTGCAAAGCGCTTCCGCGGCCGTTCGTACCGCGTCGAACGCCCGGTCTGCTGCTTTGCGTAATTCCGGCGTACTCCCCAGCGGCGTGCCAGCCTCAAACATCGCGGCATAAAATGAAGGCTCCTCCCGCGCGAAGGCAAGATAAGCGCGCCCGAGAGTCTCGAACGCCTGCATGAGGTTCGGTTTCCCTCCGTTCCAGGCCGCTTCCAGCCTTTGCGCGAAGGCTTCGTAGCCGAGCCGGGC
>CAYVJO010000098.1:0-8368 GCA_964451735.1 uncultured Hyphomicrobiaceae bacterium
CAGCTATCGTAGGAGCGAGAATTTTCCCAAAGGAGGCGGACGTCGCAGCGGTTCTTCTGGCCCGGACTTCCGTACTGGTGGCGGATTTTGAGACGAGATGTTTTTCAGCGGAAAGCTGAGCGGCCTTAGTGATCGAGTGACGATGCGCCAATACCTTTCACGGCCTTCAACATATCTTGATTCATTCGGACATGTACGCAGGATACTCAATAAAAACCGGTGCCCACCTTTGCGGATTACGCGCTAGTGCAGCGGATTTGACATTTTAGTCCTGGTTGCCGCCAGTCTCATTCTCAAATGTCAAATTCACAAAGCTCCGGCAGAAACAGATATTTAGCCCGTGGGTCTTATGACGGAACATTTGTAAATGAGCGTGCTGCACAGCGATGCACATGTTTCCGTCGAACCACTAGAAAGCCCACTCCCGCGCTTTGGCGATCATGAAGTCGCGGAAAACTTCGACGCGCTTTGAGGCCTTCATCTCTTCAGGATAGACAAAGTAAACCTCGAATTCCGGCAAATTGTCTTCCTCGTCGAGAACCGCGACAAGACTGGGATCGTCCCGCGCGACGTAATCGGGGAGCACGGCTAGTCCCAGACTGCGGTAAACCGCCTCCTTTAAGCCCAGCACGCTATTGATCTGCAAGGCCGGAACTCTCTCTGGAGCCCCGCTTTCCACCCCAGCCGTGGCAAGCCAGTTGATCCTGCGGAGATGGGGCGGCGCGTTCAAACCGTAAATCAGAATTCGATGCTTATTGAGGTCGGTCAGTGAACGTGGCGCGCCATGTTTTTTGACATAATCGACCGAGGCGTAAACATGGTTGTGAACGACGAACAATTTTCTTCGTATAAGATCGTTTTGCGTTGGAGGTTGAAAACGGATGGCGATATCAGCCTCGCGCATGCTGAGGTCAAGTTCCTCGTCGTTCAAGATGAGTTGCAGGCGGATATCGGGATACAGCTTCATGAAATCATGAAGACGAGGGGTCAGCCAGAGTGTGCCGAGCGCACGCGTCGTTGTAACTCTCAGATCGCCGCTGGGCTTGCCGCTCGAATCTGACAGTAGGATTTTGACCGAAGCCAGTTTCATGAACACGTCCTGGACGGTTCGGTAGAGCAACTCGCCTTGTTCTGTCAGCACTAATCCGCGCGCATGGCGGTGAAAGAGCGATGCACTTAGATCGCGCTCCAAAGCGCTGACTTGCCGGCTGACTGCCGATTGGCTCATGTTCAGTGTCTCGCCGGCATGGGTGAAGCTGCCAGCCTCGGCTGCGGCATAAAAGATTCTGAGCTTGTCCCAGTCCATAACGAAGTTTACGAGGTCATGATTGCGAAAGCCTTACTCGGCCGCTTGGGTATGCGCTTGGAGGCCGGCCAGAAATTTTTCCGCTTCGAGCGCTGCCATGCATCCCATTCCGGCAGCTGTCACGGCCTGACGATAGGTCTCATCGGCAACATCGCCCGCAGCATAGACGCCCGGCACATTGGTTGCCGTCGAGTGAGGCGCAACAACGATATACCCGTTCGGCTTCATCTCGACCTGGCCTTTAAAGATTCCCGTCGCAGGCGTATGGCCGATGGCGATGAAAATCCCATCGACGCGAAGCTCTGACGCGGTCCCGGTCCTGAGGTTCTTGATCCTAGCTCCTGTTACGCTGAGCGGCATGTCCGTTCCTATCACCTCTTCCAGGGCGCTATCCCAGATGACATCGATTTTTTCGTGTTTGAACAGGCGCTCCTGTAAGATACGTTCCGCGCGCAACTCGCTACGGCGATGCACAAGCGTGATTTTCCGCGCATGGTTCGTCAGATAAAGTGCCTCCTCGACGGCGGTATTGCCGCCGCCAATCACCAGCACGTCCTTGCCGCGGTAGAAGAAGCCGTCACATGTCGCGCAGGCGGAGACGCCGAAACCTTGAAATTTTGCCTCGCTTGGAAGCCCTAGCCAGCGCGCCTGCGCGCCCGTCGAGATGATGACCGCGTCGGCAGTGTACTCTGTGCCGCTATCAGCCTTGAGATGAAACGGACGGCGCGCGAAATTCACTTCCGAAACATGGTCCGATACGATCTCGGTCCCGACATGTACTGCCTGGGCGCGCATCTGGACCATGAGCCACGGCCCTTGGATCACATCGGCAAAACCGGGATAGTTCTCGACATCGGTCGTTATCGTGAGCTGTCCGCCGGGTTGGATGCCCTCGATCATGAGCGGTTTCAGCATCGCGCGCGCGGCGTAAATGGCCGCCGTATAACCCGCTGGCCCCGACCCTATGATGATAAGTTTTTCGTGGCGAGCGGTCATTGCGTATCGTCTCCCGGTCTAGCAACAGATTAGAGGTAAGTAATGTCGAGATGGCTGACAAGTCTTAACGGGCTTTATGGCTGGCCTCCGGTCTCGCGCGAAGCCATGCAGCTTCGATTTCTGCCGCAACGAACTCAGTCGGGCGAAGCGGTTCATAAACCCAACGCTTTAGAGCTTCGCCATTTTGAGGTAAAGGACGGGTTGCGCCATGCTCGGTCAAATTTCGGTGAAAGCGCTGAAATTTTGGGCGGCCACCTGAAGGCGTGAAAATATAGACTGAACGTCCCGTCGCGCAGGCCTCCCCGGTCATGTTGACCGAGTCCGCTGTAACGATGAACAGGCTGGCGGCAGCGAGAAATTGTGAATATGGATTGCCGCCTTGGCCGTTCCATAGGATTCGGGGCTTGCTGCGTGTCGCGGCGTCGGCCGCCGAAAGAAGAGCGTGCGGCGTACGGCGCGACGGTGTGACGAGAAAGCTGCCCGCGCCGCCGGCCGCTCCTGACAGGCGATCCTCGAAAGCTGCGATGTCCGCCTCGTCGTAGCGATATCCAGCGCCCGGCCCGCCGAGCAGGACAGCGATGCGGGGCTCCGGGAGCGCCAGAATTTCCGGCGGCATGGAGCGTCGGACCGCGTCAAGCGCGGCTTCGCTGAAGCGATGTGGCGGCGTAAGCGTCGAGATTACGTTCGGTCCACGCAACCGGTCATGCGAGGGAACCCAGATCAGGTCGGCGCTCTTTGCGCTCGTTCGAGGCGACTGGAAAAGTACTGTGAAAGCCCCGGCGCGCCTCAGCGCGCGAACGAATGGTACGGTCTGCCGTCCCGCCCCCAGTACGATATCGGGCGGAGCCTCCCCGAGAAGCGCATTCAGAAGCCGAGGATCGGGCGGACCGTTTGGTGCAAGATATCGCCATGGCGCGCGTGGCTCCATGGGCTTGATCTCGATTGAAAGACCCAGCGTTTCGGCAATGCCGCGCGTGATAGACAGATGTCCGGCGATACCGTCCGAGAGTATCCAGCCGCGGCGGCCCATAAGGCTTCTATTGCCCGGCGCGCGAATGATCTCGATCGCGCCCTCGCTGATTTGCGCAATATCTTTGAATGAATCGGCATGGCTTGTTGTCATATCTTGCGCAAACCCTCGGCACCTTTATGGTATGTGCCGCCCCATAGCTACAGCCGGCAGGCAAGGACGCCAAGCATGAAACTGTTCCGAGAGCCGCCAAGTTGGATCAAGCTTGACCGCATCGATTGGCTGATTCTCAAGGAATTGCAATCCGACGGCCGTATGACCAATATCGAATTGGCGCGACGCGTCGGCATCTCAGCTCCGCCTTGTTTGAGGCGGGTACGCGCGCTGGAGAAAGCCGGGTTCATTTTGGGTTATCATGCGCAACTTAACCCTAAACTGCTGGGCTTCGACGTGGAAGCTTTCGCCATGGTGCGGCTCACGAGCCAGTCCGAGGGCGATCTGACCGCTTTCGAGTCCCTCGCCCAATCCTGGGTTTATGTGCGTGAATGCGTCATGCTTTCAGGGGATATCGACTTCATCCTGAAATGCATAGCGCCTGATTTTCAGACCTTCCAGACGTTCATCATTCGCGATCTGACGGCGGCGCCGAATGTGGATCAGGTTCGTACGGCGCTCGCCATTCGTTCATCAAAAGCCGACTCAGGATTACCCTTGGAATGAACCTAACCTCCCGTAAAGCTCGACACTTGGCCATTGCAGGGTGGCTGTTACAAGCGCGGGACACGTTCTGCATCAGCCATAGTTGACGGCAAGAACTTCATAAGATTTATGTCCGCGCGGCGTGGCAACCTCGACCACATCGCCTGCCTTCTTACCGATTAGCGCGCGCGCGATAGGCGAGTTGATCGCTATTTTGCCAGCATTCTTATCAGCCTCGAATTCGCCGACGATCTGGTAACTCTGTTCTTCATCCGTGTCTTCATCGACGATACGCACCTTTGCGCCGAATTTGATCGTATCGCCGGAAAGTTTAGACACATCAATGACATCAGCCCGGGAAAATTTATCTTCAAGCTCGGCAACGCGCGACTCGTTCATACCCTGCGCTTCCTTGGCGGCATGGTATTCAGCGTTCTCGGATAAATCCCCGTGTGCGCGGGCTTCCTCGATCGCTTTGATGATCTTCGGCCGCTCCACCGTTTTCAAATGCCTGATTTCGGCTTCCAGTCTGGCATATCCTTCCTGGGTCATTGGTATTTTTTCAAAGGACATTCCCAAATTCTCCTTTGGCCCTTGAACCTCCCCGGGCCAATTCACTTACGATCAATATAATTGAACTGAATAGACGGTTGCCAGATCCTGGAACTTCGCGGCTATCTTAGCGAGAACCCCTCGTGGATGTATTGTTGCAAGGGAGTTACTTCAAGTATCCCCGCTCTCATTGCTGAAATCGCCTTCGTCACAGCCAGTGCACCCGAAATTGTGGTGTAATAGGGTATGTGGTAGAGCAGCGCCGTACGTCTGATCTCCGAGCTGTCAGCCAAAGCCTTGGCTCCCTCGGTGGTGTTGAAGACAAGCGCAACATCGCCATTTTTTATAGCGTCCACGATATTCGGCCGTCCTTCAAGCACTTTGTTTATGCGTTCGCAAGGAATACCCATCGCTTCGAGATGACGCTTGGTTCCCCTTGTGGCCAGAATATTGAACCCCATGCCGACAAGATCGCGAACCGAGGGTATGATCCGGTCTTTGTCCGAATCCTTGACGGAGACAAAAACCGTACCGGAAAGCGGGACTTTACTACCGCTGGCGATCTGGCTTTTCGCAAAAGCGAGCGCATAATCGGTGTCGATGCCCATGACCTCGCCCGTTGAGCGCATTTCGGGGCCAAGGATCGGATCGACTTCAGGGAAACGCGAGAACGGAAAAACGGCCTCTTTCACGGCAATATGTCGGAACACCGGCTCGGAAAGGCCGAAATCCCTCAATTTGCGGCCAGCCATGACTTCGGCGGCAATGCCCGCAACAGGCAATCCGATGGTTTTCGCGACGAAGGGCACCGTGCGGCTTGCACGCGGATTGACTTCGAGGATGTAGATATCGCCGTCCTTGATGGCGAATTGCACATTCATCAAGCCGACAACCTTCAGCGCGAGCGCGAGCTTGCGGGTCTGCTCTTTCAACTCCTCGATCAGTTCGCGATTGAGGGAGTATGGCGGGAGCGAGCAAGCAGAGTCGCCGGAATGCACACCCGCCTCTTCGATATGCTCCATGATTCCAGCTATGAAGATATCCTCACCATCGGCGATCGCATCGACATCGACTTCGATTGCGTCCCGCAGATAGCTGTCGAAAAGCAGCGCGTTTTTTGCAAGGACCGCATCGATCTGCGTCGCGTGCTGCCCAGGGAAGCGGTGACGCACATCCGGCGGCACGAAGGAAGCCAGCGTCGTGCCGAAATAATCCTTAAGCGCGATTTGATCGTGGATGATCGCCATAGCCCGCCCGCCGAGCACATAGGAGGGACGAATGACGAGTGGATAGCCAATGCGTTCGGCGACATCGTGCGCCTTCGCCAAGCTGTATGCGATACCATTGCGCGGCTGACGCAATCCCAGATCCTCGATCAGAATTTTGAAACGGTCACGGTCTTCGGCAAGGTCGATAGCGTCGGGCGAGGTGCCCAGGATCGGCGCGTTCGCGGCTTCGAGCGCTTTGGCCAGCTTCAACGGCGTCTGCCCGCCGAACTGGACGATAACACCTTTGACTGAGCCTTTCTGGCTTTCCACGCGGACGATTTCGAGCACGTTCTCTTCGGTGAGAGGCTCGAAATACAATCGATCCGAGGTGTCGTAGTCGGTTGAGACCGTCTCCGGGTTGCAGTTGACCATGATCGTCTCATACCCCGCTTTCGATAGCGAGAAGGCGGCATGGCAGCAGCAATAGTCGAATTCTATCCCCTGGCCGATCCGGTTCGGTCCGCCGCCGAGGATGATGATCTTTTCGCGGTCCGACGGTGCGGCTTCGCAAACGGGGTTATCATCCATGCCGTATTCATATGTTGAATACATGTACGGCGTTGGCGAACGGAATTCTGCGGCGCAAGTATCGATCCGCTTGTAGACTGGATAAACGCCGAGATCGTGCCGGCGTTTCGTCACCTCCCCGACCGGCAGACCGGATAGGGCGGCAAGCCGTTCGTCGGAAAAACCTTTCGCCTTGAGCGCGCGGAACATTGGCCGCGTCGCCGGCAGCCCGTAGGCGCGGACCCGGTTTTCCCAATCCACTATGTCCTGGATCTGCGCGACGAACCAGGGATCGATTTTGCAGGACATGTAGATCTGCTCGTGATCGACATTAAGGCGCAAGGCCTGCGCGACCTTGAGAATACGGTCCGGCGCAGGGCGGCCGAGCGCCTCGCGAACGATGTTCTTGTCGTCGCCCTGGCCGAGCCCTTCGAATGTCACATCGTCGAGACCGGTCAGTTCTGTCTCCATCGAGCGGATCGCCTTTTGCAGCGATTCCTGGAAACTGCCGCCCAATCCAAGAACCTCTCCGACCGATTTCATCGAGGTGGTCAGCGTCGAGATCGCGCCGGGGAATTTCTCGAAGGCAAAACGCGGAATCTTCGTGACGACATAGTCGATGCTCGGCTCAAAAGAGGCGGGCGTTGCGCCTTGCGTGATGTCGTTTTCCAGCTCGTCCAGCGTGTACCCGACGGCAAGCCGCGCGGCGACCTTGGCGATAGGAAAGCCCGTTGCCTTTGAGGCCAGCGCCGAGGAGCGAGACACGCGCGGGTTCATCTCGATCACAACGAGCTTGCCATCCGCCGGATTGACGGCGAACTGCACATTCGAGCCGCCCGTATCGACGCCAATCTTCCGCAACACCGCGATGGAGGCGTTGCGCATGATCTGATATTCCTTGTCCGTCAGGGTCAGAGCTGGTGCGACGGTCATCGAGTCGCCCGTATGCACGCCCATCGGGTCGATATTTTCGATGGAGCAGATGATAATACAGTTATCCGCCCTGTCGCGGACCACCTCCATCTCATACTCTTTCCATCCAAGCACTGACTCCTCGACCAAAACCTCACGCGTCGGCGAGGCGTCGAGACCGCGCTCGATGATCCGTAGATATTCCTCGCGATTATAAGCGACGCCGCCGCCAGTGCCGCCCAGCGTGAAGGACGGCCTGATGATGGTAGGAAGGCCGACAAACTCCAGCGCCTTTAGCGCTTCGGTGAGATCGTGAGCCAGCATGGAACGCGGCGTGGCAAGACCGATTTCGGTCATGGCCTCGCGAAAGCGCTGCCGGTTCTCCGCCTTGTCGATGGCGTCTGCGCTCGCGCCGATCAGTTCGACGCCGTAAGTGTCGAGCACGCCGTCGCGGTAAAGCGCGAGCGCCGTATTGAGTGCCGTCTGTCCGCCCATGGTCGGCAGGAGCGCCATTTTCTCCGATGGGCGTTCGCTGCGCTCCCGGGCGATGACTTTCGCAACCATCTCCGGCGTGATCGGTTCAATATAAGTAGCGTCGGCCAGATCCGGATCGGTCATGATCGTGGCTGGATTGGAATTGACCAGCACGATCCGGTAGCCTTCCGCACGCAACGCCTTGCAGGCTTGCGTGCCGGAATAGTCGAATTCGCAAGCCTGGCCGATGATGATCGGTCCGGCTCCGATGATAAGGATGGAGTCGATATCAGTGCGTTTGGGCATCGGGCCGCCACTTTAGGTTCCGGGCGCTTATAAAGGAATTCCAGCGCGTTTCAACAAGGAGCTTCACTTTGATAGACCGCTGGGCTGGCTACGCCATGGGCGCGAGCCTGGCGATCCCGCGGTCGCACCCGCCTGAGCCGCAGGATTCCATGAATTTGCCTTGACCCTTTCAGCGAAAATGGACATGGTGCGTATATGGTGAAACTACATTATTCGATCATCTTCTGCTGCATTATAATCGCGCGCTGATATAAGCTGGCGCGGCCGTTCCCCTTTTCCTTCGAAAATCGAGATCGAACGACGCGCCGGGCGATTGAGGAGCCCGAAGCCGTTGACACTGAGACTTTACAATACACGCACGAGGAAGAAAGAAGAGTT
>CAYVJO010000099.1:0-8324 GCA_964451735.1 uncultured Hyphomicrobiaceae bacterium
CGAAAACAGAATCACAACCAGCATTCGTTGGCCAGGTCAGACAAACCTGCTTAGTTTAACAGAGTTTACAAAAGTGGTCTTCCCGATTTCGCGAAAACACTGCGGAAACTAAGGAATCTAGGTGGACATTCGCTGGACGACCAATGAACGTCTGTTCAAGGTACGTCGCATGTTGTATCCCGCATACCCTGCCGATGGATGTCTCTTGTAAAGACACAGGCAGGGCTTATTGACTCAGGAATCGCAATTTCGGTCGACAAGCCGATATTCGCGTTTTCGGAAACGACTTTAATCCCTGAAGCGCCGCCAGCGTGGCTGGTACGGCACATAGGCCGGCTCTTCCTCCTCAAAATCATCGTCATAATAGTCACTATAAAACCCGCGTTCTTCGGGTTCATCGGTAAAGCGTGGTCCGTTATAATAGGTGCCGTCATAAGAGCTGTCGCGGCCGAAGCGTTCGCGCCTGTCAGCGTAGTCGCGAGACGAATAACCCCGATCCGCTGTGTTGCGATCGCCATATCGGCCGCGGCGATCGTCCCGCTCTTCAGGCTCGGTGATGTCGGCCCTGCTCCGGCCTCGTTCGAGCGGGGGCAGATATGATGGACGAGGCTCAACCTCGACTTCGTCTGGTGTAGTCGCGCTCGCGACCGCGCTGTCGGGCGCGCTTTGCAAAACAAACTTCAAGCTGCTTGCATTGCTATCATCGGAATAGCCAGTGATTTTGCAGCCATTACCTGAATAGATGGGAACCTGCCCTTGCAGGAGAATTTCCCCTTTATCCGCCTCAAATGGCCCTTCCACGAAATAATCGACCGGATCGCATCCCTTGCGGAAAAGCTTGGCGTAGCCCGCAAGCCGTCCGTCCGTTTTCTGTTCGCCGTCGAACAGCACGGTGCCTTTTTTGACGCCAGCCGAGCGCAGGTTTTCCCTAGGCTGCTCATAAATGAAACGACGCTTCTTGCCCGTTTCCTCAAGGCGCATCAGCGAGCCATTATGGTCCCAAATAGTTGATTGCGCCTTCGCTTGAACTATTGGAAGCGTGGTGGCCGCAATGCCCAGCGCCAGCGTAACAAACATTGAAAAACGCCGCATGTTCGAACCTCCTGCAAACCCCGGCAATGCTTTCTTATAACACCATAAGCAGCCAAAAAGTTTACCGACAGTTAGCTTTCTTTTCGCCGCCTCATAAAGACTAGCCTCTCAAAAAAAGTGAACGTCCTGTTCATTTTTCAAAAGCGCTCACGCGCGCCCGCGACTTCCTGTGCGAGAACGGTCTTGCCCGTGCCCGGTACGCCGTTGGTCAAGAGCGGTCCGACCGGCAACACAGAGCGGACAGACTTGCAGTTGCCCGCGAACTTTATCGCGAAAACCGTCGTGGATCACTGTGAACAGCGGTTGCCCCTCACAGCGCTCTTGCGTAGTGTGACGGCCCGGTCAACCTTTCCGCGAGATAAAAAATGCGGCCGTCCAAACGCGAAAAAGACGTTCTGCGCCCGGTCGCGCTTGAACGCGCTGTCTCTATCCATGCTGAAGGATCCTGTCTGATCAAATTTGGCAACACACACGTACTATGTACAGCCTCCGTCGAGGAACGTCTTCCGCCCTGGCTGAAAGGGCAGGGACGTGGCTGGGTGACGGCCGAATATGGGATGCTACCTCGCTCGACGAGCGAGCGTATGCGGCGTGAGGCCACGGCGGGCCATCCCTCCGGACGCACTCAGGAAATTCAGCGTCTCATTGGCCGTTCTCTGCGCGCTGTGGTCGACCTCCAAGCGCTTGGCGAACATCAGATCACCGTGGACTGCGACGTCATTCAGGCCGATGGCGGCACGCGCACGGCGGCGATCACTGGCGGCTGGGTCGCATTGCATGACTGTTTGCAATGGATGCGCGCGCGCGACATGATCCGCAGCGATGTTCTCAAGGATCAGATCGCCGCTGTGTCATGCGGGATCTACAAAGGCGCCGCTGTGCTCGACCTCGACTACGCCGAGGACTCTGCCGCGGAGACGGATGCGAATTTTGTCTTGACCGGGAAAGGCGGGATCGTGGAGATCCAGGGCACGGCGGAAGGCGATCCCTTTTCCGAGGACGCATTCGGCGAACTGATGGCGCTGGCCAAGAAAGGCATACGCGAACTGATCAGTTTGCAGAAGCTTACGGTCGGCTGATCATGAAGCCGTTAAGCCCGGGCGACAGGCTCGTTATCGCCAGCCATAATAGCGGCAAAGTCGTGGAATTTAGAGAGCTTCTCGCGCCGATGGGCGTTGCTTTGTCTTCTTCGGGAGAAATGAACTTGCCCGAACCGGAAGAAACCGGCGACAGCTTTATCGCGAATGCAGCGCTCAAGGCCATCGAGACAGCGCGCGCATGCGGATTCTACGCGCTTGCGGATGATTCCGGCATCGAAATCGAAGCGCTGGGCGGCGCGCCAGGGATCTATTCCGCCAGATGGGCCGGCGAGTCCCGGGATTTTTATGCGGCGATGGCCCGCGTTGAACAGGAACTGGCAGGAAAAGGCTTGGTTGAAGCGCTCCCTCGGGCTAATTTTACCTGTGTCTTGTGTCTCGCAGAGCCAAGTGGCGACCACCAATGTTTCGAAGGCAAGGTCTTCGGGCATCTGACCTTCCCTCCCAGGGGGACGCATGGTTTCGGATATGATCCGATTTTTGTGCCCGACGGTCACACCATCACCTTCGGCGAAATGGAGCCCGCCGAGAAACATCGCATTTCCCATCGTGCCATTGCCTTCAAGGCCTTTGCGCAAGCCATGCTGCCTCGCATATAACGGTTTATGGACCCATTCGGAATTTACATTCACTGGCCTTATTGCGCCGCCAAATGCCCTTATTGCGATTTCAATTCGCATGTGAAGCGGGATTTGAGCGAAGAGCGTTATGTTGCGGCCATCGTTTCGGAACTTGCATTTTATGCAAAGCTCGCCCCTGGGAGAACAGTTTCGAGCGTCTTTTTCGGCGGTGGCACGCCCTCGCTTATGGAGGCTGGAACGGTTGAGCGAATACTTGACGCCATCGCGGGACACTGGGCCGTAGAGCCAGCGGCGGAAATCACTCTGGAGGCGAACCCGTCGAGCGTCGAGGCGCAGCGTTTCGCAGCGTTCCGCACTGCTGGGGTCAACCGCATCTCGATTGGTGTACAATCGCTGCGGGACGATCAACTCCGTTTCCTGGGACGTCTGCACAATGCGGATGAGGCGCGGCAGGCGATCCAAATCGCGAATGAGCGCTTCGAGAGGGTCTCCTTCGACTTGATATATGCGAGGCCGGGCCCCTCCCCTGCCGAATGGCGAGCGGAGCTGTGCGAGGCTCTTAGCCTTGCGGCGGGCCATCTCTCGCTCTACCAGCTCACCATCGAGCCAGACACGCCATTCTTCCGGCTGCACGAGGCTGGAAAGTTGCGCGTCCCGGCCGATGACGATGCGGCCGCGCTCTACGAACTGACACAGGAGCTATGCGAGGTGGCGGGGCTGCCCGCCTATGAAATCTCCAACCATGCCCGCTCCGGAGAAGAGGCTCGGCATAATCTTCTTTATTGGCGTTACGGCGAATATGCGGGGATTGGGCCCGGCGCGCACGGCCGGATCGTGACGGGGCAAGGACGGCTGGCGCTTATGGCGGAGCGTGATCCGGCAGCATGGGCAGAGAGCGTTGATCATGCGCGCGTGCTTGTAGAGCGCATAAGCGTCGGACAGCGCGGTCACGGGCTCGTCCAGCGCGAGATATTGACAAGCCTGGAGGAGGCCGAAGAGCTATTGCTGATGGGCATGCGCCTGACGGAGGGGCTGTCAGTTGCAATGTTGCGCGGGCGCACCGGCTGGGATTTGCCTGTCGATCGTTTGACGCCATTCGTTCGGGACGGGCTATTGAGCGTGGATAAGGATCTCCATACCATCGCCGCCACTTCTGCGGGCCGTCTCGTGCTCAACGGATTGATTTCAGCGCTTGTCGGCCAGTTCAGGCCGGCGCCTGACCGATTTTCAATTCAAAATACCGCAAGCGTGTAGGATCAATTCATCGCACTGAAAATTAAGCCTCCCGTTGGCGGCGGACCAAGCAATTTTGCTTCCGCCCCGATTAAAACAGAACGCGGAGCTGATTTAGGCTCGACGCAATGCTTTGAAAGGCGGCCAAAAGCTCGGCGTTGGTTGGCGAATTGAAATATTTGCTGGGATCGGTTGCGCAATCACGCATGCGCTGTTCGGTCGGCGCGGATAATCCCCCGAACGTGATTGTGTAAACGACAACATCAGTGTCCCCAGCAACACCATCCTTATCAGCTTTGATATTCGTGCAGAGTTGTTCGAGCTTGCTGTTTGCGCCTGCATTCACATCCGGCCCGATTTGCGGATTCGACGCGTTCCCTATACCAAAAGAGGAAAACCCGTTAACGAAGGTTTCACCATCCGTAAGCGCGATGATGGCTTTGATCACCTGTTGCTGATCGTAAGGCGCGCCTTCCGTGAACGGAACGTTCGGCGAAACCACACGCCATCCCCATGCGACGCCTTCGGTGATGTTGGTCGTCGTTGACGCGGTCATGGCATCGATAGCGGCATCGATGGTTGCTTTGTCATTGGTGAGAGGCTGGATCGGCGCTACTGCGCAATTCGAGTTTGCCTGCGTAGAAGGCGCTTGATTAACGTAGTTGGATTTGCTGGATCCCAGATAAGGGTTCAGATAGGCCGAAAACAACGTTTCGGGAATGCTGGCGTCCGCTGGCGTGTCTTCGATATCGTGTGGAGAAATGCGTGACCGGACGCAGCCGCGCCAGTTCGAGGCGATGCCTCCATTCATGGAGTCGATAACAGAGAAAATCGATTCTGCCGGCGTGGCGCCAGAACTCAAGTCATCGAAATAGGATAGGGCCGGGTCGTAGTTAAATGGCGCAGGACTGTCCTTATCTAGCCAGGGTGTGTCGGAAGGCACACCAACATTCACGCCACCTTCGAAAGGGACCAGGCCTATCTTGACCTTGTCAGAGACCGCCTGCCCAGCGAACAGAATATTCACGAGGTCTTTTGCGGCGTTCTTCATGGCCGTCAACTTGCCGCCGCCTCCCATCGAGCCGCTATTGTCCAGAACCATCACAACTTCAAGAAAGTTTTCCTGACGAAGGACGGTCGAGCTGACGCTTACGGTGAGGTTATCGACGCCGCCGATTTGCATGAGCGTGGTCGGCACGACGGCTGTCGCGGTGATCACGATCTGTGAGCCGCCATTGCCCGTATCGATGCGATTAGCCGTGAAGCCGGTCAGGTTGCCAATGCCGGCTTCAGGGTAATGCGCGCGGATGTAAGCTTCGGCCTTGGCTTCGATGTCTTCCTGCTCGGTCACATCCGGAAGTCTTCCGAGCGCCAAAGCGGCAGAGTCGATCGCGCTGGTCAGTTGCCGCTTAACGATCAGCGTCTGGCTGAAGTCGATGCCTATGGCAATAATCAGCAAAAGAGGAACGACAACAAGAAGAAATATAATGATAACGACGCCTTTTTCTTCGTAACCGAAGCGTCGAAGCATCCGAGATAATACGCCTAACATCTTTGCCCCATCCCCGTCGTTTCAGCAGGCAAAAGACCAATACCGAACCTTCATACATTAAAGTCCTGACATTTCCAACATCATGACCGCATCGACGGCCTGCTTTCCCATCATTTCCTTTGTTTCTGCTTTCGGATGTGCTGGGCAGTGCCGCCAGCGAAGCGTTGCGTCCGCGCGATCTTCCAGCTATGAAGATTTCAAGGGCGATCTTAACGATGCTGAGTGAGTTGAAGGTCAGTCGATGATCGGGACCGAAGACCGGGACGGCGTGGGCGCGAAGACGGCGATACGACGCCGACGCTGGGCGTTTTGGCGGCGCCTGCGAGGTGAGCGGGGCGCGACAATGATAGAGTTCGCGATCGTTCTGGTCCCATTTTTTCTTTTGCTTTTCGGGACAATCGAGGTCGGGCTCATTCTTTGGGGCACCTACGAGCTTGAAAACGCCACGGAAGACGCCTCCCGCCGCATTCGCACAGGGCAGGTTCAGCTTAACGGCATCGATGAGAATGGTTTCAAGACCCTGATCTGCGATCGCGTATCGCTGCTGTTCGACTGTCAGTCGAAGGTGCAGGTCGAGGTCCGGAACTTTGCCGGTTTCGACGAGATAGCCGGCAATCCGCCTGATCCGCTCGATGGCGATGGGAGTCTGAAAAGCAATTTCGCTTTCAACCCCGGCGGCCCGCGCGCCATCGTCCTTGTCAACACTTTCTATCAATGGCCGCTCATAAATCCTTTGAGCGAAGCAAGCATGTCCAACATGGGTGGCGGTGATCGTCTTCTTCAGGCCTTATCGGCCTTCAGAAACGAGGCGTGGCCGAACTGAGACCGAATCGGACGGAGAAGTACGACATGTTGCCATCCTTGCGCCGCGCCATGATCCGTTCGATCCGTATGCGCGCCTTCCGTCGCGGCGAGGACGGCGTAACGATGATCGAGTTTGCCATAATCCTGCCGGTGATGCTCGTCCTTTTCATCGGATTGGTCGAGTTTTGTGAAGCTTTCTCCATTACGCGCAAACTTTCAAACGCAGCTAGCACTGTGTCTGATCTGGTTTCCCAGGAACCATCCGTTACGTCAGCCGGTCTCGAAGATATCCGGCAAGTCGCGACTGAGTTGATGCGGCCCTACAGCAACACACCGCTGAATATCGTTATCGTGAGTGTCGTTGCGAATGAGGATAACATCACGACCGTCGCCTGGAGTCATCCTCCCGGAGCTTATGCCGCGGGCGCTGCTTACACATTGCCTCAAGCCGGCCTTACGGAACCATTTTCAAGCATCATCGTCGCAGAGGCCTCTTATAATTTTACGCCTTCCGTGGCGAATTTCCTAGGTAGCTTCACCATCATCGAACAGGCTTTTTTCCGTCCTCGTTTCAGCCAGGCCGTCGCCAAGCTCGACTGACCGGCGGACTTTGTCACCATCCTCGCCTGGAAGAGTCATCAGGTTTCGGTCGCCGCGCGCATCAAGTCGATCAATGCAGCTTTTTTCTCGAAGCCAATCCCCGGTATATCGGGCAGCCTGACATAGCCGTCCTCTACAGCGATGCCGTCGGCAAAACCGCCAAATGGCGCAAACACGTGCGGGTAGCTCTCATTCCCGCCCAGATGCAAGCCGGCGGCGATGTTGAGCGACATCTGATGCCCGCCATGGGGGATGCAGTTTCGCGTGGAGAACCCGAAGCCGGGTAAAAGCTCCAGGATGCGTAGATATTCGACAAGGCCGTAAGATAAGGAGCAATCGAATTGGAGCCAGTCGCGATCGGGACGCAATCCGCCGTATCGCAGGAGATTGCGGGCGTCCTGATGAGAAAAAAGATTCTCACCGGTTGCCATCGGCTTCTCATAATGGCTGGCAAGTTCGGCTTGCAGCGCGGAGTCAAGTGGATCACCTGCTTCCTCGTACCAGAACAAACCATATGGCGCCAATGCGGCTGCATAGCGGATGGCCGTGTCGAGATCGAAGCGTCCATTCGCATCCACCGCCAGCCTGGCCCCCGAGCCCGTTACGGCCAACGCCGCTTCGATGCGCCGTAAATCCGCGGCAAGGCTTTCTCCGCCAATCTTGATCTTTAGGACCGTATAGCCAAGATCGAGGTAGCCGCGCAGTTCATCCTGAAGCGCGTAGTTATCCTTGCCCGGATAGTAATATCCGCCCGCCGCGTAGACGAACACCTTATCGTCCGGCTCGCCGTCTCCATAGCGATCCGCCAGCAATTGATAGAGCGGAAGACCGGCAATCTTTGCTGTTGCGTCCCAGATCGCCATATCAACTGTGCCGACCGCAACCGAACGTTCGCCATGACCGCCGGGTTTTTCGTTGGTCATCATGGTTTGCCAGATCTTGTCCGGGTCCAGATTGGTCTCCTCTTCACTCGAAAGGCTGGCCGCAGGCGCATTCCGCAATCGTGGCAGGAAACGCTCGCGCAAAAGACCGCTCGCCCCGTAGCGCCCATTCGAGTTAAATCCATAACCGACAACGGGCTCTCTATCCCGGATGACGTCGGTGATGACGGCAACGACACTGGCCGTCATCTTGCTGAAATCGATATAGGCGTTGCGCAGATCTGACGCGATGGGAACGACGGCGTCTCGGATTTCAACTATTTTCATGGGCTTTCCGATCTCGTGGAGCGATCCTCGCCGGCGTTGTGGAAATGCTTGAGCTTTTGCAGAAAGCGGGGCTGTCGGCTGTCCGGAAGATCTACAGCTTCGCTGGAAACCTAGAGGAATAAAACCGCAATCCGTGAGGTGGCGGTGGCATTTAATG
>CAYVJO010000100.1:0-8323 GCA_964451735.1 uncultured Hyphomicrobiaceae bacterium
CCCGCGAGCCAGCCGCGCAGAAGCTGTTCTGCGTCACTTTTCTTGAGCCCGCCGCCAAGCAGCTTCTCGCGATATTTATTGACGATGACGGAGACTTTTGCGTCGTCCACGGCCTTGGCGGAAATCGCGTCGAGAACATACCGCGCATGCCGAAGCGCCGGCACAGTGAAATTTGTGACGATATAAACCTGGTTCGACCCCCAGATCACATTGTCCATCCAGGGATACCAATTCTTGGGAAGGTCGATGACGACATGGTCGAAAGAGCGCGTCAGAAGTCCAAGAACTGCGCCGATCAGCCCTTCGCTGACTTCGAAATATTTCGCGGGAACGCGCGGCGTTGCCAACACGGACAGGCCGGAGGAGTGCCGCGTCAGCATGACCTCTAGAAGTTGGCGGTCGAGGCGGCCCGGAGCGTTCGCAAGCTCCTCGATCCGGAAGGCTGGCGCAACATCCAGATAATCCGCTATGCACCCATCCTGGAAGTTGAGGTCCACAAGGCAGGTACTGTTCATATGCTTGCTGGACCGGCCGAGAATGAACGCCGTCTGGATGGCAAGGGTCGTATTTCCAGCGCCGCCTGCCGCTGGGAAGAAAGAATAGCAGACCGCATCCTTGTCGCGTTTTTCTACGATCGGCGTCCGGTTGAGCCGCTCGCAGGAGCGGTAGATATCGACAAAGGGGCTATCTTTCGGCAGCCAGTCGTCGATCTTGATCTGCACGAGACGGCGGACGATTTCCTGATCGAGATAGCTGGACAGGGCGATGATCGGCGTATCGGCGTAACGCCCGCGCTTAACACGTTCCAAAGCGGCGAGATCATCCGGAGCGGCCTGCTTGAGATCGACGAGCAATACCCCGGGAAGCGGTTCCTTAATGAGGAAGGCTTCCGAATTGGAAATCTTGCCCTTCACAGCCTTAAGCATGAAATGCTTTTTTTCCGCAAAGCCGTTCGCCAGCAGTTCCTTCAGATCGATATCTTCACTGATCAGCAAAACATCGACTTGCTGATCCCCGCGTAAGGAGCTTTGTCTTGTCATAGGTTCGAAGCTATCCCTGGGCTCCTCTGGATTTTCGACCAGTTGAGCCGAAACAGGCCGAAATTTCTCTAGGAGCGTCATATTCAAACCTGACTCTGGCATTTACGCAATTCTGCTATATTGAGGCTAAGTCGTTTTACTTATTCATCCGCTCGCGCGTTTACGCATCCATGTTGATCACTCGTCGAGGCACCCTCCGGTTGTTTTTGCATAGATTTTACAAAACTCAGGCTCTAGCCTCCGCTTGGATCGATGGGCTAGTTCTTGATCTGCGCGCTGCCCTGTGCGCCAGGGCCTGCTTGACCGGTTATCTCCGTGGTATTCAAGCCCCGCGGCGGGATCGACTTGTTCTGCTGATAGCGTTGAATGCCTACGCGCGCGCGCTCACCTTCCAGATTAATATCAGTGTCCTTTGCATAGGGAGGCCAGGGATCGATGGTCTGAGTCGCGGCATTGGTCGCTATCGCATCGCCCGCACCGAGGGAAACTGTATCGCGGCGTGAATAATAACTATCATCATAGCAGCCTTGCAGAACCAGAACGGGAGCGCATATGACAGCGGCAATAATCCCGGCCTTTGCATGTTTCATTGGGTCGGCCATTATCGATACTCTCCCTTCCAACCTGACGAGACCGGCTCCTCGGGCGTCAAATCGATGATGTGTCCAGTGTAGCTGTCCGGCCGGGCGACGTTGATTTCATGCTGCCCAGTCAGGAAGAACTCCTTATCGTTCGTGGGAACGGTGCTATCGAGCGGAGTGGCCAATTTCTGGCCAGGCGCGCGCGGTTTGATAAGACGCGGCGTCACGATAATGATAAGGTCGGTTTCCTTCTTTTGCCATGATGCGCTACGCATGAGCGCGCCAATAACCGGCACGTCGCCTAGCCAGGGAAGTTGCCGCTGGCTTTTTACGTGGTTGCTCTGAAGAAGCCCTGCGATGGCAAAACTTTGTCCGTCCCGCAGCTCGATCGTCGTCGAAGCGCGCCGCACGATCAAGCTCGGTATCTCAACCTTGTCGCTAACACGGATGAAATTCGTCGGGTCGAGTTCGCTGACTTCTGGTTCGATCTTGAGGTTGATCTGGCCTTCCGAAAGAACTGTCGGCGTGAAGGCCAGGCCGACACCGAACTTCTTGAACTCGACCGTAATCTTGTCATTATCCGCAGATACTGGAAACGGGAATTCGCCGCCCGCCAGGAAGCTGGCCGTATCGCCCGAAAGCGCCACGAGGTTAGGTTCGGCCAAGCGACGCGCGAGACCACGCTCTTCGAGCGCTTTAACGAAAATGTCGAGCGAGCGGTTACCTGAAACGATGCTCCCGACAAGCGATCCGAACGGCACAGAATTGCTGACGAGACCAGCGGCAAGGTTGTTGATCAAAGGCGTTCCGCCACTTGGCGGTATTGCGCCACTGAAACTACCCACGCCGGTAATGGAGTTGACGTCGTTGGACAGGAACGAAGACTCCACTCCCAGCGCGCGGGAGGCGCTGCGGTCGGCTTCGATGAAGCGAACCTCAAGCATAACCTGCTGCGGAGCGGCTATCTTTATAGCGTTGGTGACTTCGCCTTCAGAGGAAACCTGCTTGGCAAGCGTAATGGCGTGCTGCATGGCGACGGCGTCGGGCACAACCCCGGACAGGAGGATCTTTCCGCTGACGGAGTGCACCTTTATCCCCTCCAGTCCGGGATTGCCCTCCAACCGCGAGCGGAGCCCGTCCAGATCATAAGACACCTCGATATCGACGACGCCGATTAGCTGCTTGGCCGTATCGAGCAGGGCCAGCCGCGTTACGCCAACTTTCTTGCCGACGATGTAAACGGAGCGGTCGGTCAGCGGAATGACGTCAGCGATCTCTGCATTGCCTACAAGCGCCTCGCTAAATGGCATGCCGACACGCACGGTTTCAGACTTATCAAGCGTGACCCGGACATCGATACGATCATCCGTCGGCTGAACGTGATAGATACCTGTTCCCGACGGCGTCTTTTTGCCCGTAGCCCCGACATCGCCGGCCAGTGTTTGCGCCGAAAGAAATCCAGAGACGCACATAGCGGTCAAAGCTATTGCCAAACCAATTTGCATCGCACGCCTCGACAGGCAGAGAGAGGGATCGCCCTCGATCCACCCGTCGCCTTCACCTGTCTTTGGTCGTGACCACATTGTTAGTTCCCCTCAATCCCCAAATTGCCGTCGGGAGGCTCGGTTCTGATGATTTCAACATCGGGACAGAGCGCCGCGCGATCTCCCTTAATGGCGCAAAATCTGATGCGTTATAATTTCGTCCCGCCCGCCCGCATCGGGTGGAACCTGATAATTCTTCGTATCGGTGCCGCGCGTTATCGATACCGTCGGGCCGCCGGGCGAAGACGGCCGTTTCGGTTGTTTCTCGGCATCGACAAGATCCTCGAAAACCACAGCGCCAGTGATCTCGACTTCATTCGGCGCGGCCGTCCGGTTGAGCGCAAGCGAGAGCGTACCGCCTTGCCCCGCAAGAATGAGTTTTTGTGCGTCCGCCGTGCTAACCTCGACAGTCACCGCCTTAGGCGGGGTTGCCTGGTCACGCCTTTGCGTTACCTGATCGACAGCGAGAACGCGCACATTCTGGAGCAGGACGACAACAGCCGATACGCCTTGACGAGCAGTTTCCGGACCGGCTTTGTCTCCGTAGGTCAGAAACACGTCGACCCTGTCTTCTGGTTGTACGAAACCTGCAACCCCAGCGACTTCATTCACCCGGATCGTTACAGCTTTCATATTATCTGTGAGTTTTGCCGAAAGCGCATTTGCAGACGAACCGCCAAGCAACTTGTGCTGTAGAACGGGCTCACCCTCTGCCATTGCTGAAAGAACGACCCTCATTTCGCTACTACTCAGCAGGGCGTCGGTCGATAGAAAAGCCCCTTTTGGTATTGTGTCGCTTGACCAGGGGACAAGCTTGAGCGCCTTGGCGTCAAGCTTGTCCCCATATTTCAACTCGCGCGCAGCAACGACAATACTTTTCGCTGACGCTGGCGCCATTGTTTGAGTCTGCGCAGGCGCTTGTGCAGACTGTCGAACAAGCCAGGTGCGCGCAAGAAGAGCGGCGGCGCCTGCGCAGACAAGTGCCGCAACAAGCATTACAACATGGGTCATGCGCATGGCACGCCTCCGCTCCAAAGCTGCAAAATAAGGATTGTTATCGTTGTCAAATAACGATTAACCAGGCAGCAGGGCTCCGATAGCGTTGAACGCAGCAACAATTTCGCCCTGAAGAGCGGTTATTGCAGCAACCAAGCCGACAGTAATTATGCCGATGAGGGTTGCATATTCCACGAGCGAGGCGCCGCGTTCATCACGGGCAAAGCGCTTGACGAGAGAAAGAATCGAGCTAGACATAGGTGTTTACTCCAACTGTAAACGTTTGACGCGGTTGGGTACGTTTGGGGGGTCAAGCTTTCCAAGGGCACCGGCCCCCCATTTGTTTCAGGCTCTGCAACCTGAAATCAACGTGATTAACGGAAATCCCGTAGTCATGCGCAACAGCGCTTTGGTTGCAATTGCCATAATTTTACTCGTTTAAATTGCACGAAACCTAATTCGACCAAAATCTATGTGACTTTTTCGCATTCCCGGCGAAAGCATGACCTTTCCATGACCTATAAATGACTACAGTATAAATAATAAAATGATTATCAATAAAATGTAATATTTATTTCATAAATACAGTCGTTATAATACAAACGATAGAAATATTTGATATTTTTTACTCTTCACGAATTTTTATATTTGTACATTTCTTATTATTGCATCAAAAATTGGGCTTTTTGAATTTGTTTGGATTTAGAATTTTGTATTCATAAGAATTTTTACTGGTCTATCCATAAAATGAAAAATTAAGCTTTCTCCTCAAAGCGTGAGGAAAGCCACTATAAGAATTTATTGTTGCAAAACCGCAACGACGACTGTGGAAATGCGTATTGACACTAAAACCTAGGGAAAAGAATCGTACCTTACATCAATTCGGTGTGGCGATCCGAGTAACCACTCGGTTCCTTTTGTCACCCGATCAGGTGATAGCCCATTCCTGCTTACCTAAATCCATCACCCGACAAGTTTTCATCCATGCGCTTTGCGTAAATTTTAGTTATTTTCTTAAGGATATTCTGGATGGCGCAAACTGGAGATGTCTCGGAAAATCGTTTCGTGAGCAAAAGTTACTCTGTGTAACGCGCAGCAAACATAAAGAGCGGTGGAATTGTGCCATTTCTTGTGATTTGAGGGAACGCAGAGATAAAAGCACAGGGTGTAGCGTGCCAGCAGCAAACACCTGCTCTTGCATGAATTAAGATCGATGCGAGACCGATTAGAGCGTAATCCGCAGAAGCGGAAACCGGTTTTGTGAATTAAGCCGAAACAATAAAGTTAGAGCCCGTCCTAAGTCCATCAGAACAAATCAGGCTTTAGATCTGGGCATTTGCGGCACAGCGGCAACGGTCTCGCTCGGAATTGCGATACATAACAAGCTCCACTTAGGCTTATCTGTCTGAATGAGTGGTGCCTACGAGCGAAGGATTTAATGCATATGGAAACGCGCTTGGGGGGAATAAGCAAACGTTTGGGTCGAACCGCTAAGCGGATAACGAACGGGATCTGCTATGCCGGCATTCAATAGCATCCCAGATCAGGGCGGCGATGTCGGGGCCGCCGAAACGCTTTACCTCACGTATGCCGGTTGGCGAAGTCACGTTGATCTCCGTCAAATAGTCGCCAATAACGTCGATACCTGTAAAAATGAGGCCGCGTCGTTTCAATTCTGGACCAAGCCTTGCGCAAATTTCACGCTCGCGGTCGGTGATTTGCGCCGGCTCGGCGCGCCCCCCGACATGCATGTTGGATCTTGTGTCCTCCACTGAAGGCACGCGATTGATCGCGCCCGCGAAGTCGCCATCCACGAGGATGATCCTTTTATCACCCATGCGGACTTCAGGCTGATAGCGCTGAACCACAAAAGCTTCGCGGAAAACGCTCTGAAACAGCTCGACCAGCGAACTTAAATTGGTGTCTTCCTCCTGCAGCCGGAAGATCGCGGCGCCACCATTTCCGTAAAGCGGTTTCACGATAATATCGCGATGCTCCCGTCGAAAAGCTTTGACGTCTTCCAGCGAGCGTGTAATGAGCGTTGGCGGCATCAAATCCGGAAACTGCATGACAAAAAGCTTTTCCGGACAGTTTCGCACGCTCGAAGGATCGTTCACGACCAGCACATGGGGAGGCAAGGTTTCCAAAATATGTGTGGTCGTGATGTATGACATATCGAAAGGCGGATCTTGGCGTAGGAGCACCACGTCGCAATCGGCAAGTTCGACAGTGCGGCGTTCGTCGAGGCGGAAATGCCTGTCCTCTTCATCAGCCACTGCGACTGGCCAGGCATGTGCGAGCACCCGGCCGTCGCGCATCGCTAAATCGCTGGGCGTATAGTAAAGCAGGCTGTGTCCGCGCCGCTGGCTCTCAAGCATAAGCGCAAAGGTCGAGTCACCCTTGATTGCCAACCGCTCGATTGGATCCATTTGAACCGCAACTCGCAATGTCATGCTCTTTAACACCTTACCAATCGCACTGCTTTGACGACGCACGCACATATATCAAGCCAAGCGCCAGCTAGAGCATCGGACCGAAAAGTGTGCAACAATTTTCGGGCAAATCCGATGCTGAAACCGACATACAGTGTCAATGGCCGATTCCGACTTAAAGTCCGGTACTCTAGAGCCTGATCCGTTCTGATGAAATCGGAACTAAGCACGATTTAGTCCGTTGCGAACCGGGCTTTGCAGCCTGTTGATGGCATTGGCCATGAGCCCGGCCTTGACAGTCTCAACGCTTCCATAAACTTAAAGACGGAATGCGTCAGCAATATATTGGCTCGATTGACACGGCGCTACGAGAACCGCATCGAATGTCATGTCCCAATCCTGATATTCAGGAAAATTTTGAAGCCAATAGCCGGCGGCGTCTGCAATTCTTCGCTGCTGACGGAGCGTTATGGACCACGCTGCTGCATCAAGATTGCGCCGCGCTTTAACCTCGACAAAGGCGAGATGACGCCCCTTTGAGGCAACCAGATCAATTTCTCCAGCTGGAGAACGGTAACGGCGGCTTAAAATGTCGTAGCCCCGGCGCGCCAGGATAGACGCCGCATGATCTTCTGCGGCGCAACCCTTTTGATAAGCCTGCCTTTTTCTGGCCTTACCGATCATCGGTCTTTCTCAAGTTCTCTTTGTACTTTTAAAGCCAGATCATAAACTTGCGCGCGTGGTACACGCAATGTTCTTCTTATCTCCTCCACAGCATCACGCAAGCTTGCGCGTTTCAAGGCCCCTTGCAAAGCTTTTATGATGTCGTCTTCGGCGAAGCGTTCAGGCCGGGGGGGTGATACGAGAAGCACGCATTCGCCCTTCCATTCGCGTCCGGAGAGTCCCGTAACGGGAAGAGACGTGCGCAGAACCTCCTCAAAGCGCTTGGTCAGCTCGCGCGCGATGACAAGGTCGCGACCTGGATACGCTTCGCCCAGAGCCCCCAGAGTTCGCTCAAGACGATTGGTCGCTTCGAAAAAGACGAGCGTACCCGGAATTCCACTCAATTCCTCAAGGCGTTTTTTTGCGGCGGCTTCTCGCGGCGGCAGAAAACCTGCGAAAAAAAAGCTGTCGGTCGGAAGTCCTCCGGAGGCGAGCGCCGCTAGAAGTGCGGATGCACCCGGAATGCTGACAATCGTCGCGCCACTGGCAGCTGCTTCCTTGACGAGCTTATAACCGGGATCCGAGATCAAGGGCGTCCCGGCGTCAGACACTATGGCGATCGCAGCGCCCTCAGATAATTTTTTAAGTATTTTGGGACGCTCGCGCGCTGCGTTATGATCATGATAAACACTCAGACGCCCAGCAAGATTATAATGGCTGATAAGTTTTTGCGTTTGCCGCGTGTCCTCGCAGTAAATATGATCGGCACGGGCGAGCACTGCCAGCGCCCGCAAGGTAATGTCCGTAAGATTTCCTATCGGTGTCGCGACGAGGTAAAGTCCCGGCGCGAGGGGCTTGGCGAGTTCTTTCTCCAGAGACATTAATACGGCGTCGCTAAGCAACCCAGCCATGGAAACGACCTTTGATAATGCGCATCTGGCGAAGTCCAGCCTTGGGACCGTAGTTCAGCTTGGACCACAACACCTTATGGCCACAGTCGCTGAATAACAAAAAGAGCGCGTGATCGCCGCATGAAATTATGCGACGATTTTTTTTAGCAGGCGATT
>CAYVJO010000101.1:0-3307 GCA_964451735.1 uncultured Hyphomicrobiaceae bacterium
GGGGCAGGCAACGTCACCATAGAGCCGCGTTCGCCGAAATATCCGGTAAATACGCCAGGTGGGCGGGCGCATAACGTGTCTCCAGCGCCGCCGCAATATCAGACTTTCGAGCCTCAACCCCCGGTGAAGCCGATTCGCCCACCGCGCCGTCCGTTGACGGGCCAGGATTTCCCTGAACTCGCCGAACATGAAGCCGCGATGCAGGGCCAGCGTGATTTGGGCCTCAAACGTCGCGGCGGGCTTCTCGATTGGGTGACAGGACGAACGCGGCATGTCTCGGACGCTCCGTCGGGAGAAAGAACCGCACCAAGTTTCGATTCGAACACGGGCGGACGCCGCCGCGACAGCAATCTAACGGTTCCTGTCGATCCGGGAGTACAAGACGGACAAGATCCGCATGGTCGTGACCAGAAAGACACAGGACGGCCACGCAATGGCGATGAACCTTTCGAGATCCCGAATTTCTTTAAGCGGCCACTCAATTGAGAATGGGCGAGCCGTTTTCTATAAGTCGTTGATATAAAACAATATTATTGCCTATTTCTCGCGGGTCGACGCGTCCGCGTCCTTCGCCTGCTTTTCAGTCACTCCCAATTCTTTCAAATCGTAACAGATTGTAAAAAACCGTGATTTGCTGCTCGCGGCGAAGCGAGATTAATTTCGTGCCGTCAGACGACGATACGTGCTGCCGAGCAGACTAAGCTTAAATTCTACACGTACAGAAAGGGCTTAGCCGAAATCGTTTAGTGCAGCCGAGGTTGTCATGGAAGGGGGGCGAATTCGCTAACAGGGGATGCGAATTCTGCCATAGGGGAAAGATAACGGCGCGACATGAAAAATCACTCGGGGGGTTGGCAAACAACCATCGACTGCGATTTGGTTCTGTCTGGAACAGGCGTACATAGCGGAGCAGAAGTTTCCATCATTCTTCATCCAGCCGAAGCCGATACAGGTTGGACCTTCATCACCAATAATGGCTGCGGTCGTTTGACCCGCATACCCGCTGATTTCCGGATGGTCTCCAACGTGACATTGTGCACTGTTCTCAGTGATGCAAGCGGCGTTAGCGTCGCTACTGTAGAACATCTGCTTTCCGCTCTGCGCGGTATGAACATTGATAATATCGAAATTGAAATTGAAGGCGGTGAGCTTCCCATCATGGATGGCAGCGCCGCGCCTTTCGTGGAGGCCATCGACGAAGTTGGTGTGCGCATTCTCGACGATCCGCGCCGGTTCATTAAGGTGCTCAAACCGATCCGCATCGAATCCGGTGCATCCACGGCTGAGCTGCTTCCCTATGATGGCAGCCGCTTCGAAGTCATTATCGATTTCGAGACGCCTCTAATCGGCCGTCAGCAGCTTGACATTGACCTGACTCCGCATGTCTACCGCAACGAGATTTGCCGCGCCCGCACATTCGGTTTCATGAAGGATGTAAAAGCCCTTTGGGCTGCCGGCCGCGCTCTTGGCTCCTCTCTCGAAAATACTGTCGCCATCGGAGAGGACCGTATCCTCAATCCAGAAGGCCTGCGCTTTGAGGACGAGTTCGTTCGTCACAAAACGCTCGATGCCATTGGCGATCTGGCCCTCGCTGGCGCTCCGATTCTCGGCGCTTACCGGTCCTTGCGCGGCGGGCATAAGATCAACACCATGATTTTGGATGCGCTTTACAAGGATCGTTCAGCTTGGGCAGTTGTCGAAGCCGAGAACCGTTATGCGCCGCAATATGTTCCAAGCAGAGGCTATGCGGACGCCGGACTTGCTCAACCGTTTTTTGCCGCCGACCGCGGTTAATTTACCTCTGCCAATCGTCTCTTGGCCGCCCGCTTCCCCATGAGCGGGCGGTAACGCTTATGATAAACTTGTGATTGTGTTGCGCCTGCATACCGAGCAAAAAATAACCACAATGGACGTGTTCCGTTCAATGTAGGACTCGTTATAGAATCGCGAGAATTTGAAATCGTCATGATGTTGCGGTGGAGCGTTTCCTCCAATCTGGGCGGATAAGGGCAAGCATGAACAAACGGCTTTTCTTCAAGATCGCGGCACTCGCATTTCTGACCGCTTCGCTTTCGGGTTGCGCTGGATCTTTATTCGGCGGAGACGACAAGCCCGAAATCGAGACGCGTCCGGCGGATGTACTTTTCAGCGAAGCGAATAAAGAGCTTGAACAAGAGGATTGGACGAAAGCCGCCGAGAAATTCGAGGAGGTGGACCGCCAACACCCCTATTCGAAAGAGGCGCGCGAAGCTGTCATCATGGCGGCTTTTGCCTATCAGAAAGCGGATAAGCTGCCCGAAGCCGTTGCCGCCGCTCGCCGTTACCTCACTTTGCATCCCGGCACGAAGGAAGCAGCTCTGGCTCAGCACATCATCGCCAGCGCTTATTATGAGCGCATCAACGATGCCAGCCGCGATCAGAGTGACACGCGCAGGGCGATGGTTGAGCTTGAGACCCTTGTGAACCGCTATCCGGACAGCCGTTATGCCGAGCAAGCCAAGAACCGCATTCGCCTTGCCCGTGATGTGCTGGCCGCCTCAGAAATGAGTGTGGGGCGGTGGTATCAGCAGAAAGGCCAATATCTGGCAGCGATCAATCGCTTCAAGACTGTCGTTTCCGACTATCCCAACACGGCCCATGTCGAAGAGGCGCTCATGCGCCTAACCGAGACGTATTATGCACTTGGTATCGTCAATGAAGCGCAGAATGCGGCCGCTGTCCTCGGCCATAATTTCCCGGACAGCAAATGGTATAAGGACGCTTATGCGCTACTTCAATCAAAAGGGCTTGAACCACGCGAGGATAGCGGCTCCTGGCTCGGACGCCAGCTCCGCAAGTTGACAGCAAGTTCGACAAGCCAGGGTTGAAGCGCGTTTTGAATGAAAGCGCAGCCGCTCTTTCGACTTTTATAGTGTGATTACAGGCTTAAGCTTTTTAGCAAAATAACGATCCATATTTCGCTGAACTGGTTTCAATGTCTCGCAATCAGTGGAAACCCGGAACATCCCAAAGTCCGGCGTGGTTGCGTGACAGCGAAACCGGCGTTATGTGTTTTCCGGGTCCCGCAAAGATAGCGCGGTATTATGTCTTGCCTTTATCCGTAAAGGACGAAATATGAAAGTCGATGAGGCCACGGTTCGGCACGTCGCACGGCTTGCACGCATTAAAGTGACCGCTGAAGAGGCTGGGAGCCTCCAGGCGGAGTTGACGGCGATACTGAACTGGGTCGAGCAGCTCGGCGAGGTGGATACCGCCAGTGTCGAGCCCATGACCCGCGTCGAAGGGATGGAGCTGTCCAAACGCGAGG
>CAYVJO010000101.1:3317-8031 GCA_964451735.1 uncultured Hyphomicrobiaceae bacterium
CCCGATTTGATACTCGCCAACGCCCCGCTGACCGAGGATCATTTCTTCCTCGTGCCGAAAGTGGTGGAGTAGCCCATGAGCGACCTGACGAGCCTTACGCTGGCTGAGGCGCGCGACTTGCTCCGGGGCAAGGAAATCACATCGCGCGAATTGACCGAGGCTTATATCGGCGCCATCGAGTCTGGGAATGCGGCGCTCAACGCCTATATTCTCCCCACGCCTGAAAAAGCCATCGCCATGGCGAAGGCGTCCGATGCGAGGCTGGCGAAGGGTAACGGGCTGCCGCTCGACGGCCTTCCCATCGGCGTAAAGGATCTTTTCTGCACCAGGGACGTCCGATCAACCGCTTGTTCGGCGATCCTCGGTGATTTCAAGCCGGTCTATGAATCCACTGTCACGCAGAATCTGTGGGACGCCGGCGCGGTGATGCTCGGCAAACTCAATATGGACGAATTCGCCATGGGTTCGTCGAACGAGACAAGCCATTTCGGTCCCTGCATCAATCCCTGGCGGGCGAAAGGAAGCGATAGGCCGCTCGTACCGGGAGGATCGTCGGGCGGTTCGGCCGCTGCTGTGGCTGCGCGACTTGCGCTCGCGGCAACGGCGTCAGACACGGGCGGCTCCATTCGCCAGCCGGCGGCGTTCACAGGGCTTGTGGGGATAAAGCCGACCTATGGGCGGTGTTCGCGTTGGGGCATGGTCGCTTTCGCCTCCTCGCTTGATCAGGCCGGGCCGCTTGCTCGCACAGTCAAGGACGCCGCGATCATGCTGCGCCACATGGCGAGCCACGATCCGAAAGACTCCACTTCCTCAAACCGCGCTGTCCCCGATTTCGAAAAAGCGCTGATTGGCAAGGTCAAGGGGCTCAAGATCGGCGTGCCTAAGGAATATCGCGTGGAGGGTATGTCTGCCGAAGTCGAGGCGCTCTGGCAGCAGGGCATCGATTGGTTCAAGGCGGCCGGAGCCACGATCATCGATATTTCCCTGCCGCACACCAAATACGCGCTGCCCGCTTATTATATCGTTGCGCCCGCCGAAGCCTCGTCCAACCTTGCCCGCTATGACGGCGTTCGCTATGGCGCGCGCGTCAACGGCCGTGACATCCTCGATATGTATGAAGAGACGCGCTCGCATGGGTTCGGATCCGAAGTGAAGCGGCGTATCCTGATCGGGACCTATGTGCTCTCTGCCGGCTATTACGACGCCTATTACATCAAAGCTCAGAAGGTGCGCACGCTCATTCGCCGCGATTTCGAGATTGCGTTCGAAAAGGTCGATGCGATCCTGACGCCTGCCACTCCATCGCCCGCTTTTGGTGTCGGCGAGAAAAGCGGCGACCCGATCGAGATGTACCTCAACGATATTTTTACGGTGACGGTCAACATGGCCGGCCTTCCGGGTCTGTCCGTGCCGGCGGGACTCTCCAAGGACGGGCTGCCATTGGGTCTACAGATTATTGGGCGTCCTTTCGACGAGGAAACCATGCTGCGGGCTGGACAGGCCGTTGAGGATGCGGCTGGCGTTCAGCCGTTAGCCGAGCCATGGTGGAGCGATGCTGGGGCGGCGAAGGCCAAGTCCGCGCCGACCGGGAAAGCTGCAACGAAAAAACCGGCGAAGCCCCGTTCCAAGAGGTCATCCTGACGAGGGGCCCAATGTCCACGCATAGCCCGCAAGACTGTGAAACGATGGATCACATCCGTGCCGAGATCGACCGGCTCGACGACGCTATACTCGACCTGGTGGCGGAGCGGTTCGCCTATGTAGACCGCGCTTGGCAGCTCAAATCGAAACGCGAGGACGCCGTCGTGCCTTGGCGTATTCAGCAGGTGATCGACCGCGTTCGCGCCCGCGCGGTGGAACAGGGCATTCCGCCTGAACTCGCCGAGGCTCTCTGGCGGCAGATGATCGGCTGGTTCATCCAATATGAGGAAGAGAAATTGTCGAACGCTCAAACCGGCGCGAGCAGCGATCAGATATAGGGCCAGCCATGACTATAGAGCCACGTCAGCACAACCTCATCGACGGCGCGACAGGGCCGTGGGAAATCATAATAGGGCTTGAAGTCCACGCTCAGGTCACGTCGCAATCCAAGCTCTTCTCAGGCGCTTCGACCGAATTCGGCGGCGAGCCGAACAGCCACGTCTCACTGGTGGACGCTGCCATGCCGGGAATGCTCCCTGTGATCAATGCGGAATGCGTCGCCCAAGCCATACGCACTGGGCTTGGCCTTAAGGCGCAGATCAACCTCTATTCCGTGTTCGACCGAAAAAACTATTTCTACCCCGATCTGCCGCAGGGCTATCAGATCTCGCAATATAAATATCCCATCGTTGGCGAGGGCGTCGTCACGGTCGATATGATGAAAGAGGGCTATTCCATAGAGGTGGGCATCGAGCGCGTGCATCTGGAGCAGGACGCCGGCAAGTCCCTTCACGACCAGCACCCAGACTATTCTTATGTCGATCTCAACCGATGCGGCGTCGCCCTGATGGAAATCGTCTCCCGCCCCGACCTGCGCTCGGCTGAGGAGGCAAAGGCCTACGTAACCAAGCTGCGCACCATCCTGCGGTATCTCGGTACATGTGACGGCAACATGGAGCAGGGCTCGTTACGCGCCGATGTCAACGTCTCTGTGCGCAAGCCGGGCGCGCCACTCGGCACACGCTGCGAGATCAAGAACGTCAATTCCATCCGCTTCATCGGCCAAGCGATCGAGGTCGAGGCCCGCCGGCAGATCGATATCCTCGAGGACGGCGGCAGCATAGACCAGGAGACGCGGTTGTTCGACAGCGTGCGGGGCGCGACGCGCTCCATGCGCACTAAGGAAGAGGCGCATGATTACCGTTATTTCCCCGATCCGGATCTCCTGCCATTGGAGCTGACGCAGGCCGATGTCGATGCGCTGGCCGACGCGCTGCTCGAACTGCCGGACGCAAAGAAGGCGCGTTTTATGGCGGAGTTCGGTCTTTCAGCTTACGATGCGGGTGTGCTGGTCTCTGACCGTGCCTCGGCGGACTATTTTGAGGCGGTTGCCAAGGGGCGAGATGCCAAGCTAGCTGCCAACTGGGTCACGGGTGACCTGTTCGGTGCGCTCAATCGACTCGGAAGAGACATCGCTGGCAGCCCCGTTTCGGCGGATGCGCTTGGGGGGCTGATCGACCTGATCGCGGAAGGCGTCATATCTGGCCGTATCGCCAAGGACGTCTTCGAGATCATGCTCGATACAGGCGAGGATCCGGCGGAGATCGTCGAGAGCCGTGGCTTGAGGCAGGTCACCGACACAGGAGCGATCGTGGCGGTGGTGGACGAGATCATTGCAGCCAACCCGAAGCAGGTCGAGCAGGTGAAGGCCAAGCCGCAAACGCTGGGGTGGTTTGTGGGACAGGTGATGAAAGCGACGGGCGGAAAAGCAAACCCTGCGGCCGTGAACGAGATTTTGCGCGAGAAGTTAGGTCTCGTGGAATAACTATCCTGTATTAATGGAGCTTGATCCGTTCTGATGAACTCACAATAGAGGTCTGATTTTTTGCTTTAGCGTAATTTTTCGCGAAACCAGTTCCCACTTTTGCGGATCGCACTCCAGCTCATTTCAAACAAGAGTAGAGTATAGAAAAATTTTTGTCTGATTAGAGAATGCCACGGACTTTGATGCTCGGGGTAAACAAGCCGTTAAATTACGCAGAGTGCGAATCCACCGGGTCAGGTCTTTTGTCCAAACGAGCAAGATAATCAATAGTGAGGTCACGCAGGAAATTCGGGCGAGCGCTATTTAGGGTTACTATTTCAGCGCTAAAGTTCAAGGTTGCTATGGTGAATTCCAATAAAGCTCCAAAGAAATTTTTTGCCTCTTTTTTATCAAGCTCTTCGTCTCCATCATCGTCGAAACGCCTTATAATTTCACGTGCTTCTTTAACGCTTATATTTAAAGCTTTTGCCAATTCCTTGGCTTCCAACTTGCCGTTTCCGTTTGTATCGATGCTTGGGTCGAATAGCTCGTCAAGCTTTCGATCAATCAATCTGTCATCGCGCCGGGATGTTGCGCCGTTATTTATCAACGCTGACTCGAATGCAGCGGACGATTGGTTATTATCATGCCTTGGAGGAGTCAGTCCTGATATGCTTACCACCTGCTTCGCCTCCGATCGAAGTTCTGAGCCTGCTTTCTGAAATCAAATAATATTACAAAGTAGCACCAAAAATCGCGACAAGCAATATGAAGGCAGTGTATTATGAAAAATATAAAGATGATACTAAATTCCCAACATTTTGCTGTGACCTCGTTCTAAGAAGTGTTTTACCGCTTTCCACCTTGGTACTTGCTGCGAGTTGTTGCTTTATAGTCGCTGGATGAGTAAAGCGGCAAGTTACCCAATATAGCGAAGCGTGAGATTAATACGTCCGCCCTCCGTCAGCAGGTCTGATGTGCCAGGCAAAATCCGGTCCACCCCATGATAGCGCAAACGCGACATGCCGCCTAGCACCAGCGCGTCGCCAGAAGCTAACTCAAAAGACATTGCCGGATCGCTCCGCTTCAGCCCCCCAATCCGAAAAATCACGGTGTTACCAAGCGAGATGGACAGGATCGGCGCAGTGAAATCGGCTTCGTCTTGGTCCCGGTGCATCCCCAGACGCGAATTATTTGTGTAATAGTTAACAAGACAGGCTTGCGGGGCGTGCGGGAAAGCTGTCAACTCACCCCAAGTATGGAGTAAAC
>CAYVJO010000101.1:8041-8298 GCA_964451735.1 uncultured Hyphomicrobiaceae bacterium
CGTAACGGCATCGGAGGCCAGGGCTGCCTCGTGTCGGGGTGAAGCGGTTCGTAACGGTAACCGCCATCTTTGTCCGAAACCCAGCCTAGCGCTCCGCAATTGGTCATGCGGATGGAGAAACGCTTTCCTGTGTGGGGCATTCTCGGTGTGTATAATGGGGCTTGCGCAATGACAGACCGAATTTCGGCAAGAAGTGCGCGCTGGTCGCTGGCTTGAAAAAATTGAGGAAACGCTACGCAGCCATCGGGGAGATGTTT